>JAAYWX010000272.1 GCA_012516225.1 Clostridiales bacterium | reverse complement strand
GCTTCATGCATTCCGCCTCGGAAATATTTTCTCCCGACCCCTGTCCTCCAGAAACGACCGCAACCGCCTGAGGATATTTTTCAAGATATTCCTTTGCCGCTTCAAGCCTGTTTAGGAGGGACAGGGAAGGCTCGGTTCCGTTTACGCCCGCTCCAAGGACTATAAGATATGGCGCTTCCGGATTTTTGTCCGTATGCGCCGATCTGATGACTGGAATTTCGGCAGCGGTAAATACAGCCAGCCCAAGCACTACCAAAGAGGTTAAAACCGTTTTAACGTTTTTGGCTTTCTTTTCATTCTTTTGGGAATATATAAAAATAAATCTGTAAATCCCCTTAAGAAGTGCTATTGCAAAAAAGACGAGAGCTATTGTCCTATATCCTACAAGTACAAACGCAAAAAATACGGACGCAATAAGCAAAACGGCCTCATCGGTCCAAAATCTCAGCGATGAATATCTGCCTTTCGCTTTTTTCATTTTTCCTCCTCCATAATTGCTGTTTTTCCCTAAATTCAAGTTGCTTCCGACAGTTCCTCCCACTTTTCATACAGGGAATCAAGCTCTTCATATAACTGAGTTTTCCTTTCATCAAGTTCCATAAGTTTTTTATAGTCAGAGGCATTAAGTCTACAGAGGTTTTCAATTTCCGCAAGTTCTTTTTCAATCTTTTCTATTTCACGCTCCGTCTTTTGAAGCAGTTTTTCATTGCTTGCGGAGCTTTTTCGTTTAGACTCTTTTTTCGTTTCCTCTTTATTTGCTTCTCTGCTCTTTTCGTTTTGTGAAAGCTCATCCCGTCTTTTCACATATTCGCGGTATTCCGAAAATCCTCCTCGAAAATCGGTTATCGTTCCGTTTTCAATCGCCCATATCCGCGTTGCAAACCTTTCGACAAAATAGCGGTCATGCGAAACAAAAAGCAGCGCTTCACCGTAAGCTTCAAGAGCTTCCTCTATCCATTCGCGGCTCTGTATGTCAATGTGGTTTGTAGGCTCGTCAAGTATAAGAAAATTTACTTCTTCTCGCATAAGCATGCACAGGCGCAGGCGGCTCTGCTCCCCGCCGGAAAGAGCGGATACGGGCTTAAAAACATCCTCGCCCGAAAAGCGGAAGCTGCCCAGCCTTGCTCTTGCCGTCTGCGGTGTGCATTTTTCGGAATATAAAAGTGTGTCAAGAAGGCTTCTTTCCGGATTTTTAAACTTTATTATCTGCGGAAGGTATGCCGTCTTGACAGACGGTCCTTTACGGATTATTCCTTGGTCGGGAGTTTCTTCTCCTACAATAATCTTTATAAGGGTTGATTTTCCAGTACCGTTATCCCCGATAAGTGCAACACGCTCTCCGCCTTCAATAATAAGCTCAAGTCCGGAAAATAATGTCCGTCCTCCGTAAGATTTGGATACTCCGTCTATTATTAAGACTTCGTCACCGGAAAAGCTGCGTTCTGCAAATTTGATTTTCATAGCTTTCTCGGCTTTTGGCCTTTCGGTCTTTTCCATCCGCTCCATGCGTGAGCGGATAGCAAAAGACTTTTTCATAAGTGCCTCATTCCCTGTTCCCCACTGATAAAGCCGCCTTGCAGCCTCGTCAAGGCGTTTAAGTTCTTTCTGCTCTTTCTCATATTTTTTAAGCTGTTCTTCATATCTACGGCGCTTTTCCCCGACAAAAAAACTGTAATTTCCGCTGTAAAATTCCGCCTTGCCGTCCACTATCTCTATAACCCGTTTTACTGTCCTGTCAAGGAAATAGCGGTCATGCGATATGGCAAGCACCGTTCCGCGGAATCGGAGAAGATAATCCTCCAGCCACTCGGTGGCCTTTAAATCAAGGTGGTTTGTGGGTTCATCCAAAAGCAGGATATCCGTATCCTCAAGAATAAGCCGAGCAAGATTTACTCGGGTCTTTTCTCCACCGGAAAGTTCGGAAAATTTTTGTTCCCGCATGGCGGAAGGGATTTCAAGCCCGTTTGCCACTCTGTTTCTCTCAATATCTGCTCCATAGCCGTTCAGACGCTCGTATTCGGCCGCCGCCAGATCATATTCTCTCATCGTTTCTTCGGATGCGCCTTCCGCCATTTTTGCGGCAAGCTTTCTCATCTTTTCTTCAAGCTCGTAAATATGCAAATGTGCCGTTTTAAGCACATCTTCCACCGTATATCCTTCCGGATATACGGGAATCTGGGATATAAGTCCGATACGCTTCCCCGGAGCAATCGTTATGCTTCCTTCGTCCGGAAGAATCTCGCCGGTTAAAATACGAAACAAAGTCGTCTTACCTGCACCGTTTCTTCCGAGTATGCCCACCCGTTCTCCGCTGCTAACATCAAAGCTCAATCCGTCAAGTATGTTTTTGCCCTGTTCAAAGGACTTTACAAGTCCCTGAATAGATAAATCGATCATCTTTTTTCTCCTAAAACCTATCTGCAAATTGGGCGCGGCAAGAACCGCGCCCTTATAGCCGGTTTATTTGTCCTCAACCGCCGCCTGCAGAACGGCGTTCGCAACTGCCCCCGCATTTGCAAGGCCTCCTCCGCCCCGCTCTATAACAACAGTAAACGCAAGGGGATTTTCACTGTCGTCAAGAAAACCGACAAACCATGAGTGGGATGCGCCTTCTCCCACTTCGGCCGTACCGCTTTTAGCGCATATTTTCAGGTTCGGGAAGCGCCCCGCCCCATATGCGTATGAAACGTTGTAGGACATCATTTCCTTAATTTCAGCGGCGGTTTCCTTTTTGAGGAGGCGTGTTCCTCCGGAGTTCCCTCTTTTCAGAAGAACGGGTTCTTTGGCGACTCCTTCGTTAGCAACGGCGGAGACAAATCTAAGCATGGCTATGGGAGTAACAAGGTCGTTGTACTGACCTATTCCCATCCAGCTT
>JAAYWX010000271.1 GCA_012516225.1 Clostridiales bacterium | reverse complement strand
GTATTATACTGATAAAATTCAGGGTGGTCAATTGCATACAGGGTATCATAACTGCTCCATTCCCCGTTTTTCTTCTCATCGATTTTAATTACTGAAATGCCGATTTTATCCATAATACTTGTGCCATAGACAAGCGCATCTATTGCCATTCTGTGGTTCGCTTTTGGAGTAAGGGTAACTCTATACGAACTAAGGTAAGCGCTTGCCTTTGGAGCAATTACAGAATTCGCTTGCTGAGAAGATGTTCCGCCTGCGGCAAACGCCCCGCCGCATAGCGATAACATAAGCAGCACTGACATTGCAATTGAGAATATTCTTTTTTTCATAACATTAATTTCCTCCTATCGAATCAATCATTTTCTTTAGTTCGTTTTCTGAAATTTTGCCTTCAATTGTGTAAGAACAGGATCCGTCCACCCAACCGGCTTTTGAGACTTCAAAATTTGTAATGATGTAATATTCGTGCCCGGAACTTTCGTAAATGTACCCGCCGGGGCTTTTTTCGCTTGACTCAGCCCATTGCCCGTAATTTTTAATTATTCTAATAAACAAGTCTCCTCGCGGAGCCGCATAATATGCAGAAATGCTTGTCAAACTTTCCGACGATTTTGCGGACACATCCACCAGCTTATAATCCTCTGGTATCCATGTGGGGCAAAGAGCCGGTGAAACCTTGTTTTTGTTAAGGGCATCCTCCAGCGACCTATACTGACTTCCGCTGTTTTCCGGCAGCTCCATTACTCCGGATGCATTTCCCTGAATCTGAAGAATTTCTTCTGCCCAGTTAAGCAACAGCTTCAGCGGGTTGAAGTTGAAAGCATTTGCGCTGATAGTAAGGCAAAGCACAACTGCTGCGGCAATTTCCGCTATGCGCAGAATACGTACCGCACGGGTTTTGTCCCGTTTTCCGCTGCATACATTACGTCTGAGGAAAATGTCATCTTCAAAAATCAACGGATGTTTTTCATTCAAGCGTACCCACTCGAATTCTGGATCATATTCAGTCATAACAGGTGCTCTGTCCTGAAGTTCCTTAAGATAGCTGTCTGCAATCTCAAAATCAAAACTGTCCTCATCCATTGCCGACAGTTTTTCTTCAAGCTCGTAAAGCAGCTCCGAATTACTCATTTGGGCAAAATTTGGACGGATTCCGTAGTTCTCTGCATCACCGGCAACAGATTTGCCGGTGAATTTGATTCTATTCATCTCATTACCTCCCGCCTATATATCCGCTGAGGCGGCATATTTGTGACACAAAAATTTTTATTTTATAGAAATTTTTCCCTCCAGAAGTTCTCTGCAGTTTTTTAATGCTCTTGATAGTTGCTTTCGGCAGGCAACTTCAGAAATACCTTTTATATTTGATATTTCTTCAAAAGATAAGCCCCGGTCAACTCTCATTAAAATAATTTCCTTCTCTGCCTCCGACAGCCCCTTAGGAAGATAAAAGTCTGCAGAAAACCATTGATTTTCAGCTTCTGCCGGGAAATCGCCCGTGAGTGCAACCTCGGAATGGCAGAATTTTTTCATCTCCCGCATAGTCAGGTTCTGCAAAGTGCAGAACAGCCATCCGGCTGGATTTCTGTGGTTGCATATTACAGACGATTTGCAGCAGGCAATCAAAAATGTTTCCTGCACAAGGTCTTTGGAAAGCTCGGCATCGCCTGTACGTCTATAAGTAAGCTGTACCATTGACTGAGCATACTTGCTGTGTAACGCCGAAATAAAGCTGGACTGTTCCCTGTTCATACTTTTCCCACTCGTCATTCAGATATTTTTAGAGTTCATTTTCTTGGACAGCTATAATTCCAAATTATGTAACCGATTTTTAGTATTATATCACAGGTATAGGCATAATTGGAAAGATATCGTTATAATTTAAAAAATTTTTTGTCACAAAAAACTTTCTCACCAGATAGATATATAAATAAGAGTTTTAAATTAATAGGAATTTTAAATTTTGTAACGGAGTTGAGATAGAAATGAGAAATTATGAATCCGTACAGAGACCCGCAAAGAAAACGGGTCTGGAAAATGCGGTACGCAGAGCAATTGTAGATTTTGGAATTCCCCCATATATTAGAGGCTATCTGTATATTGTCGATGCGATTATAATTATTTTGGAAAACAAAGAAAAATGCATTTGCTCGGAAGATATAATCTATTCCAAAATTGCAAGCAAATACTATACCACCCCAGCAAGGGTGGAAAAAGCTATACACCATGCTGTTGAAATTTCATGGGAAGGCTTAGGTAAGAATAATTTAAAAAGCTGGTTTCCGGAAAAAACAGACGGACCCGAAAACGGTATTTTTCTCGGCTTCATGTGCAAATGGATAAACGGCGAAACGGAGGGAACGCCTGAGGCAAACGTGCAGAGTGTATAGTTGCCCAATAAAGGGCGCATTTTCATTTCCATTGTGGAAACAGGGCTTCACCAATCGGAAAAACTTACTTCTTGTCATAGGTGTTACAAATAGTTACAATACTAAGTGCATTTAAACTGTCCCTTTCGGGCAAAAGATAAGTATTTAAAATCCGGACTGCCGATTTTTATATTGGCTATCGGCGGGATGCAGGACAAGGAGTGAGTTTTTATGAAGAAGATAATTTCAGCGGCAATGGCAGTATGGCTTCTTATGGCGGCGGTTCCATATGCCGAGGCTCTTTCCGTTACAGTAGACGGTAAAACTGCTGCCTGGGGTGCAGTACTATATAATTCAACCACATATGTTCCACTGAGAGCCGCTTCGCTTGCGCTTTGCCCCGGAGCTGAAGTTTCGTGGGAAAACGGGCAGGCTGCTGTAACAACATCAAAACTTGAGCTGACTGCCCGCCCGGGAAGCTGTTACATTAACGCAAACGGAAGAATGCTCTTTGCCAAAGATGGAGTAAAACTTATAAACGGTTAAACGGTTCCACAATGGTTCCGGTAAGGGTTCTCGCCAAAGCCACCGGTGCCTCTGTATCATGGGACAGTTCTGCGCAGAGAGTATCCGTTAAAAGCGGAAGCGGAACCATCGTCAGCGGAAATGATTTTTACGACAGTACCTCGGTGTATTGGCTCTCCCGTATTATAAATGCAGAAAGCGAAGGAGAGCCTTTGAATGGCAAAATTGCTGTCGGAAATGTAATACTTAACCGTGTGGCAAGCCCGGATTATCCCAATACTATATATGATGTGATATTTGACAAAAAATGGGGTGTGCAGTTTCAGCCTGCAGCTAACGGGACGATATATAACCAGCCTACCGCAGAAAGTATTCTGGCTGCAAAACTATGTCTTGACGGGGCATCTGTTGCAGGCAGCAGCTTGTATTTTCTAAATCCGGAAAAATCCGAGAGTTTTTGGATAATGAAAAATTGCACATATGTAACAACCATAGGAAGCCATCAGTTTTACGCGTAGCTGAAACTATTCTTTTGGTCAGAGTTTTTTAGCTTCTTATGCCTAAAGGATATCGGCGGATTTAAGTCCATCGCTTTCAGCCAATCATGCGAAAACTGAAAACGGGGAATAATCTTTTTGCCTTTTGCCAGACTAATTCAGAGGTGATTAAGATGGCAAAAGCGGGTATGCGCCGGCCCGATCCAAAGGAACCGCATGGTACTGAAAGCAACAAAAAAAATCATTTTCCCAAAAATGACGTTCGTCCTGTCCCCGAACTACAGGGCAAGGCGAAAACAGGCAAAGATCGAGCAAAACCAATGTAGTTTCATTTCGGCACCTGCTTTCCATAAAGCAGGTGCCTCTTTATTTCCCGCTTTAAAGCTTTTGCTAAATCACTTACCTTCTCTCTTTTATTTTTAATCTGTTTTACTCTTGCCTGCCTTGTGGTAAAATCAATTAAAACCGCAAGGGGGATAAAAAATGAGTACAGGGTGGACAGACCTTATATTTGAAGTGGCCGCAAAAGACGCAAAGGCAGCGGAAGAAATCGCTGCGCAGTGTTCAAGCGCGGGGATATATATAGAAAACTGTTCCGACTTTGAAGAAATTCTTCCGTTTATTGGAAGAGCGGACTATATAGACAATAAATTAATTGATAAATGCGGTACAAACACAGTAATTCACATTTATGTCGCACCTGAAGAAAATCCCGATTATACGTTTTTGCACATATCTGAACTTTTACGCTTGGCAAACATTAAATTTGCAGCGAAACGCAAAAACATAGCCGAAACCGACTGGGAAAATGACTGGAAAAGATTCCACAAACCCGAAAAAATCGGAAGCAGGCTCGTAGTTTGCCCGTCGTGGGAAATATATGACCTGAGCGGGGATGACGTGGTTCTTATAATGGATCCCGGCTCGTCTTTCGGTTCCGGAAAAGACGAAACCACAAAAGTTTGTCTGCGCCTTATCGAAAAACACCTTTCTTGCGGCGATACGGTTCTGGATATCGGCTGTGGAAGCGGGATTCTCTCGGTCGCGGCTTTGCTGCTCGGTGCAAAGTTTGCAGTTGGTGTGGACATTGACAGGAACGCTGTCGATACCGCATATGAAAACGCGCTTATAAACGGCGTCGGCAACCGTTTTAAAGGACTGCACGGAAACATGCTTGAAGACTATCAAGTTTAAAAACTCCTTGGGCTGCGGGTACGATTTAATCTGCGCAAACATCGCCGCTGACCTTCACATCTCAATGAAAGAGCTTTTCTTTGAAAAGATAAAGCCTCGCGGCAAACTGCTGCTGAGCGGAATAATACAAGGTCGCACCGATGAAGTACGGTTTGCGTTCGAGCGGCTGGGTTTTGTTTTTGCGGATTGCGATGATGAGAACGGTTGGGTTGCTTTTGCCTTCCAAAAGCCTTAGTTCTTAAGGTATATTCAAAACCATCGCCATAAAAAGCCCTTGCAAAAACAGAAAAATAGCTTTAAACTGCTTTCTTTCCCGAAAAGGAAAAAATTTTGCTGTTCAGATTGCTCCGAATGTTGTATAATGATAGAAAACATTTGTACCTGCTTTATCTGCATATTTCCTTAAGGCTTAAGGTTCGTCAGGCGGAAAACATTTAATATTTTTTACTTTTTATAGGAATGGCTGGCATGTTCAACAGAAATAAAAAAATACAGGTCGATAGGACACTCAAAGGCATACTTGACTCTTACGACGCCGATGTAATAATCGTGCGGAACGATGGCTGCGACGTACTGTCAATGAACGAAGCGGCACGCAAGCGACTCAGCAGCGAAGAGCATTCTATAACGAACTGCAGGAAAGGATACTCCTGTATTTTTCCGGAACTGTGCGATGACTGCCGTCAAAAATCAGCCTTGGAAATAATCCCCTCCTCATTTGATATTAGAGATGCAAACGGACGAGTATTCTCTGTAATACGCAGTACCGTCGAATGGACAGACGGAAAGCTCGCTACGGTTTATATACTACGCGATGTACATGAAGAACGCTGTGCAAAAGAGAGAATGTACAGTCTTGCATATACCGACCAGCTTACAGGCGTTCCCAACAGGCAGAAGCTTAAAGAAGATTTTGAATCCGTCCTTAAAGACATCGACGGCGGCAAAGCCTGCGGAATAGTCGCCATATTTGATCTGGACAATTTCAAAAACATAAATGATACTTACGGGCATAACACCGGCGATGAGATGCTCAGAAGAATGACAGCACACCTGCAATGCGACAACACCTTCAAAGGCCATCTGTATAGACTCGGCGGTGATGAATTTGTACTGTTTTACAAAGACAGGCCGAGTCGTTTTGAAAGTCAGTCCGAATTTAGGGCGCATTATCAAGCCCTGCTGGGCAAAGCCCTTCTTTCCTACACGATGCCCAATATTGAAGACAAATGCACGCTCAGCATAGGTGCGGCCTTTTATCCCGACCATGGCGATACTCTTTCGGAACTGCTTAGAAAAGCGGACATCGCCCTCTATAAGGCAAAGAATGAGGGGCGGAACAGGCTTGTACTTTTTGAGGACAAGTACGACACCTCCAAAAAATTTAAGGATATGTACATAAATATGCAGCCGATACTGCTCAAAAGCGGCGGCACATACGGATATGAGCTTGTGGACAGCGAAAAGGCCGCCTCCGAAGATGACGATACTCTCAGCCTTGCCGAATTCGACCGTACACTTGACGCACTTGGGCTGAATGATATCCGTGATGGCACAAAATATTTCATTTCTTTCACAAAACAGCTTTTCAATCAGTCGGCTCTGAGGCACTTGCCAAAGGATAAATTTATTATACAAATTCGCGCATCTGATAAGTTTACGGAGGAAAGGCTGCGCCTTTACAAACAGCTTAGAGCTTACGGCTACTCTCTGGCGCTGACGGATATAGACAGTTCCAATCTTAATCAGGACCTGCTTGATTTGGTGGATTACTGCAAGTTCGCGCCGAGAGGCTTGGGCGCGAGCGAACAAATGCGTTTGATTTCGTCAAACCCCTCAAAAACATTCATAGCTTCCGGAGTATCCACAAATGAAGAGTTTGAAACCGCTCAGCGCCGTGGATTTACACTGTTTCAGGGATTTTACTTCAGCCAGCCTGTAGTGACGAAAAAGGAAAAGGATATAGAACCGCTGAAAGCAAATTATTTGCGTCTGTTGCAAATGACCAGCACCGATGATTATGTGGACTTTACTGAAATAAGCGGCGTTATTTCCTCCGATGTAGCTTTGTCATTCATACTTCTGCGCCTTCTTAACTCCGCCTCGGTCGGGCTGAGGACAAGGGTTTCCTCCATTCTCATGGCTGTAACATATTTGGGCGAGGAAAACCTGAAAAAGTGGATCTCCGTACTTGCACTGAGAGGAATTTCCAACGAGAAGCCTTTGGAACTGGTTAAAATGTCGCTGATCCGTGCGCGTTTCGGAGAAATTCTGGCACCAGTTCTCAAACCTCCTAAAGACTCAAGGCACGTTTTCATGACGGGGCTTTTATCTCTTCTACATATTGCGCTTGACAAAACCAAAGAAGAAATGCTTTCGGAAATTCCCGTTGCGGATAAAATAAGGGAATCTCTTTTGGGTAAAGACGGACCCTATTCGGAAATCCTGGAGTTTTTCAAAAATTACGAATACGCCAATTGGGAGGAAATCACGCGCTTTTCCGAAAAGCACGGCATAAGCTGCAATTTCATAAATGACGCATATATCAGATCCGTCAAATGGTGCAATGATTTGATTGACTCTCAGGGATGAACGCAATAAATTCAAACAAAAAGGAACCGCTCAGCAGCCGAGCCGGTTCCTTTTCATTTTTTGGAATTTGAAAATTTAAGCAAATGAGAAGCAACTTGTTACGCAAATGTTATTACCGTGCCGGTTCCACCGTTAAGCGCCTCGATAGCTTTATCAAGAGATGTTATTATCGCCTTTTTGTAAGGGTTGCTGCGCACGAACTTCATAGCTGCAAGGACTTTCGGAAGCATGCTTCCCGCGGCAAAATGCCCCTCGTTTACATACTTGGAAGCCTCTGAAAGCGACATGTGCGAAAGCTCTTTCTGCTCAGGAGTGTTAAAATGAAGAGCCACTTTTTCCACTTCAGTCAAGATTAAAAGTATATCTGCGCATACCTGCTCGGCAAGAAGTTCTGCGGCAAAATCCTTGTCTATGACGGCAGCAACACCTTCAAGCGTCCCGTCGTGATTTTCAACTACAGGAATACCGCCTCCTCCGCACGAAATCACTATGGTATTGTCCCAAAGCCTTTTTACCGCGTCTATTTCGACGATTCGCCTCGGCATAGGGGAAGGTACTACTCGCCGCCAGCCCCTTCCGGCATCTTCCTTCATCGTATAGCCCTTTTCCTCTGATATTTTTTCCACTTCCGCTTCAGTGTAAAAAGGTCCAATAGGTTTTGACGGGGATGAAAAAGCCGGATCGTTTCTATCTACAACCATATGTGTGGCAATGGTTACTACAGGTATGTTTCTGTTGTGCTTGCTCAGCGCATATCTTAACGACTGCTGCAAATGATATCCGATATACCCTTGACTCATTGCCCCACATACATCGAAAGGCATAGGCGGAACCACATCTTTTGCCGCTTCTCCGGCGAGCACTATACGGCCAACCTGCGGACCGTTGCCGTGAACAATTGCCATTTCATATCCGCTGGAACCGATCTGCGCTATGTATTCACATGTTTTTTTCACTACCTCAAGCTGTGCCTCGGCTGTAGGCGGACTGTTTTTTGTCTGCAGCGCATTTCCGCCTAAGGCAATTACAATTCTGGGTTTACTGCTCATGTTTTCCCTCCGGAAGAGTATTTTCTCAATAAAAAGAACTAAAAAATCAGCAGACTTGCAAAAACGATCAGCGGCAGCGACAAGAGAGTGCGCTCCAGAAAAATCAGAAACAGTTTTTTTAAGTCTACACCAAGAGCTGGCTGTATAATAACGGCTCCCACCTCAGTTATATAGATTATCTGGATAAGTGACAATGTAGCAATAATAAATCGAGTACGTGCGGACTCTATCCCCGTTATAAGAAGCACTGGAATAAACATATCCACGAAACCCGCAAGAGTAGCCGGTGCAGCAGTGTACGCCTCTTCAACTCCCATTACGTCAAGAAACCAGCCCATAGGCATAGAAATCCACTTCAAGACCGGAGTGTGGCTTACAAGCAGCAGTCCGAGCGCTCCCCAGGCTATCACAATCGGCAGAAGGTTTATGCATATACTTATCACAAGATTAGTTCCTGAATTTAAAAGTTTTTTGCCCGTAAAACTCTCTGCCGCCGTACATCCTCTCGCTGTTGCTCTGCGCAGCATATTATTTTCCGCATAATCTCTCGAATCGTAAATCGGAGTGCAGAAGTACTCGTCTTTAAGGCCTTTGAGCGGATAAATCCGCGGGAGAATAACGGCAAGTACTACGCCAAGGATGCATAGCAAAGCATACATGAAAGGAAAACAGTTTTCTATACCTGCCGTGGTTGCAATAACCATACAAAATGGAATGGATACCAGAGAAAAATTGCACATCACAATAGCCGCTTCCCTTTTTGTATAGTATCCTTTACGATACTTTTCGGCAGACAGTAAAACTGCCGCATTTGAGGCTCCGAGCCATGAAGCTATGAGATCCAAAGACGCATCCGACGGAACCATAAACATTGGTCTAACAAACGGCTTTGTTATTTCACCTGTAAATTCCATTAGCCCCGCATCTGTCAGAAAAGGCAGAAGGTAACTGAAGGAGATGGCAAGTGCAATGAGCGTTTTTCCAAGATCAATCATTTTACCGCTTACCTCATTGCCTGCGATAAGTTCTGGTCCGATGTCGAAATAGTGCATAAATACAATTGCAAGCGCGATGCACTTTGTCAGAAGGTAGACAGAGTTTGTTTTAAAAATATCATGAAATCTGCCTTTAACAGGCCTGCCTGTTTTGGCAAGGAAATAATCTGCGGCTGATCCAACGGCGGAAATAAACGTCAGAATCAGTATCAGTTCTCCCATACAGAATCCGAGTCCCGCCTTTACCCATGATGTCAGTAAACCAATAAGTGTATTTACGC
>JAAYWX010000270.1 GCA_012516225.1 Clostridiales bacterium | reverse complement strand
GTCATTATAAGATAAGAAATTTTTCCGCTTTCAAGCAGTTCCATTACGCGGTTGTCTGAACAAAGCTTTCCGACAACTTCAACATCGACGCCCAGGCGGGAAATTTCCTGAGCGTTTCCGTCAGTAGCGTACAGCTTGAAACCAAGCTCATCGAATTTGCGTGCAAGATCGATTATCTCAAAGCGATCCTGCTTGTTAACGCTTATGAGAACGCCGGAATCGCGGGTTTTGGAGTGGGGAGCAAGCCTGAACCCCGCCGAAAGCAGGCCTTTGAAAAGTGCTTCCTCAAGTGTCTTTCCTATGCCCAAAACTTCTCCTGTGGATTTCATTTCGGGACTTAAAGAAGAATTTACTCCGCGAAGCTTTTCAAAGGAAAAAACGGGAACCTTAACGGTAACATAAGGAGGCTGCTTGTAGAGTCCAGTGCCGTAGGGCAGATTTTTTAGGCTTTCACCCAGCATAAGCCGTGTCGCTATATCGACCATCGGCAGTCCGGTTACTTTGCTGATATACGGGATTGTTCTTGAAGCGCGGGGATTAACTTCAATTACATAAAGCTCACCGTCATAAATCAGATATTGAATGTTCACAAGGCCCTTTGTGCCAATTGAAAGCGCAAGTTTAGTCGAAACGTCTATGATGTTCGTAAGCATTTTATCGCTTATATTATAAGGCGGATAAACTGCTATGCTGTCACCGCTGTGGACACCGGCACGCTCGATGTGCTGCATAATGCCCGGGATAAGAACATCAGTGCCGTCGCATATTATGTCAACCTCGAGTTCCGTACCCATCATGTATTTATCGACAAGAACGGGGTTTTCGATTCCCTGAGAGAGAATGATTTCCATATATTGCCGGACATTCTGCTCCGTATAGGCGATAGTCATATTCTGACCGCCTATGACATATGAAGGGCGGAGAAGTACGGGATATCCGAGCGTTTCGGCGGCATTAAGAGCCTGTTCCATTGTAAGAGCACTCATGCCTTTAGGACGGCGAATATTGAAAGTTTCCAGCAAAGCGTCGAAGCGCGAGCGGTCTTCCGCTATATCTATGCTTTCGGCTGAAGTTCCGAGGATTCTTATTCCGGCGTTGCTGAGGGCGTGGGTCAGGTTTATAGCTGTCTGACCACCGAAGGCAACGACAACGCCGTAAGGCTTTTCGACATCAATTACATGCATTACGTCCTCAAAGGTTAGCGGTTCAAAGTACAGCCGGTCGGCCGTATCAAAATCTGTTGATACTGTTTCAGGGTTGTTGTTGATAATAACCACTTCGTATCCGAGTTCTTTAAGAGTTTTAACGCAGTGAACCGAACTGTAGTCAAACTCGATACCTTGACCTATGCGTATAGGTCCGCTGCCAAGAACTATTATCCGCTCTTTTTCACCTTTGATAAAGGGACGGGCCTCGCAATGGGCATCACAGGAGGAGTAGAAATAAGGTGTTTCAGCAGCAAATTCCGCCGCGCAGGTATCTACCATTTTGTAAGAATACTTCAGAGGAGAGCTTATTTTGCAGCCGGAAATCCGCTCCAAAGCTTTGTCGGTGTAGCCGTAATATTTGCCCAGCCTATAGCTTTCATCCGTAAGCCCTTCTTTGGAAATGCGCACTTCAAAGTCGGCAAGATTTTTGAGCTTGTTTAAAAACCATCTGTCGATTTTTGTTATCTGGCATATTTCATCTACGCCTATTCCTTGCTTCAAAGCAGTGAAAACGGTGAAAAGACGTCTGTCATCCACTCTGCTCAGCGCCGACATTATGTCAACCTCTTCCGGATTTTTCGGATTTAGTGTGTCAAGTCCGAGCTCCGCACCGCGCACAGCTTTCATTACGGCGGCTTCAAAGCAGGGAGCGATTGCCATAACCTCGCCGGTAGCTTTCATCTGTGTGCCGAGAGTGCGGTCAGCTACAACAAACTTGTCGAAAGGCCATTTCGGCAGTTTACAGACAACATAATCAACAGTCGGCTCAAAGCAAGCGCTTGTTTTTCCTGTTACATCGTTTCGTATTTCATCAAGAGTGTATCCGAGTGCAATTTTTGTTGCAACTTTAGCTATGGGGTATCCTGTAGCTTTGCTTGCAAGGGCGGAAGAACGGGATACGCGGGGATTAACTTCAATAACGGCATATTCGAAACTATCGGGATTAAGCGCAAACTGGCAGTTGCAGCCGCCTTCTATCTTAAGTTCCTCAATTATATTGAGTGCGGCGCTGCGGAGCATTTGATATTCCCTGTCGGAAAGGGTCATGGCAGGAGCTACGACTATGCTGTCACACGTATGGACGCCGACAGGATCAAGGTTTTCCATACTGCAGACGGCTATTACATTGCCGGCCCTGTCCCGCATCACTTCAAATTCAAT
>JAAYWX010000269.1 GCA_012516225.1 Clostridiales bacterium | reverse complement strand
GTCTTAAGGAAGCCTTTGAAAAACGGCTTGAGGATAAGTTTCACGTGCGCACCCAGCTTCCGGGAAAGGATAAAACGGTTTCGGTCAATGGAGATGAATACATTGTTTAAGCAGCCGCCGAAAGGCAGCTTGCCAATAATTTAGGGAGGTCGATTTTGTGAAGGTCAGTTTTCAGGGAATAGGAGAAAGTGTTGTGACATTCTACAACAGTAGAACAAACGGGGCAATATCAGGTGAACCAGTCAAAATGAGCGGCAACGGAGAAGTTGCACACTGCGCGGACGGAGATAGGTTTTTTGGAGTGGCACTTGCCAGCGACGGGGGCTTTGCCGCCGTTCAGACAGACGGATATGCAGAGATTAATTATTCGGGGATCGCTCCAGCCGTAGGTTTTACCAAGCTTGCCGCAGATGGGACTGGTGGAGTTAAAACCTCTGAAACAGGCGGTGAGTTTCTTGTTGTTGAGGTCGATGCCACAAATAAAACTGTGGGCTTAATGCTTTGATGTATAAAAAGAAAGGAGACTGCTATGGCTTATAAGTTCAATGAAATAAAACTTGACAAGGGTATGTACGGGGAAAGCGGAAAAAGCTTTACCCAAGTTCTTGAAAACCTTGACCCTTCTGAGGATTACAAGGGGACGGCTTATGAAGGTCTTGATGCGTTTCAACGCCAGCTTAAGCGCTTTGACATAAAAGTCCGCGGAGCGGGAAGCGACGCAGTTGAAAAATTTTTCCGAACTACGGAAAGCGCCGTTTTATTCCCGGAATATGTCGCAAGGAGTGTCCGCCAAGGTATGGAAGAGGAGAATATTCTTCCCGCCATTACCGCTACCGTTACAAAGTTTGATGGAATGGACTACCGCAGCATATATTCCGTACCTACCGCAGAAGATAAAAGCCTGCGCAGGATCGAAGAAGGTGCGGTTATACCCCAGACGGAAGTCAAAGTGAGGGAAAATCTTGTTAAGCTGCACAAAAGAGGCCGTATGCTTGTAGCATCATATGAGGCTGTGCGATTCCAAAAACTTGACCTTTTTTCCGTCATGCTACGACAGATAGGCAGCCAGATTATGAGAATGCATCTTGAGGACGCGATTGAAGTTATCATAAATGGTGACGGGAATGAAAATCCGGCGGAAAAGTTCGCTGTCGGGACTTCCCCGATAAGCGGAACCGCTGGAACGCTTACATATAATCAGCTCCTGGAGTTCTGGAGCCAGTTTGATCCATATACCATGAACACCCTCCTTGTCAGCCCAGATGTTATGCTGCAGATTCTGAAATGCAGTGAGTTCCAGAATCCGCTGACGGGACTTAATTTTCAAGGAACAGGTGAACTGAATAACCAGCGCGGAGCAAAACTTATAAAATCATCGGCAGTTTCAAAAGGAACGGTAATCGGACTTGATAGAGGATATGCCCTTGAAATGATACAGGCGTCCGATGTTTCCGTCGAATATGACAGACTTATTGACAGACAGCTTGAAAGGGCAGCAATTACAAGCATTTCGGGATTTGCGAAACTCTACACAGATGCAGCAAAAGTCATGACGGTATGAGCGGTACCGGGAATGCGGGGAACGCCTTGTTCCCCGCAAATGAAAAGGAGAAGCAGTTGTGGAGATAAAACAGGAGATATTTGAACAAGCAAAGAGAATTTATAGGGAAACTTTGACTTCTGACGATGAGAATATCCTTTCTGAAATGTGTCTTTCAGCGTATGAAGAACTGGGTGCAAGGCTGAAGGAGGAAATTTCCGTTGAATCTGTTCATGAAAAGTTCGTTCGTGCGGCCGCTGTTCTCGGCATTTCCATGTTTCTTACCTTGGATTGTTCAGATGTGGACAGCTTTTCCGCCGGAAAGGTGACGCTTAAACGGCGGGGATCGGGCAGTCTGCAAGGTACGGCAGCATCTTTGAGAAATCAGGCGGAGCTTATGTTGGCAGGCTGCCTTAAAGACGACGGTTTTTTCTTTGGGACGGTGAAGCCTTGAAAAACAATACTTTTGAAGGGATTTGGAAGTTCGGGCGGAAATTCCGCGCATATGACGGTACTGAGAATGACGGCCCCGAGTTTATG
>JAAYWX010000268.1 GCA_012516225.1 Clostridiales bacterium | reverse complement strand
GAGTAATAATAGTTGCACGCCGCGAGCGAAAAGGCAAGTATTCCGGCGGCAACCACAAGAATAACGAAAATAATCCCGTTAGCCAGCCACCTGCCTTTTATTCCCTTAAAATTCATAAGGTCTTTCACCGCTTCCCGAGCAAAACAGTTGTTTTATAATAAATTGCTTTCGGCTTTGGGTGCAGTCGCTTCAAAATCCCCATTTGTAGCCATATCCCCAAACAGTAGTAATATATGTCGGAATAGTCGGGTCATCCTCTATTTTTATTCGAAGACGACGAATATTAACATCAACTATTTTGAGCTCTCCGAAATAGTCTCTACCCCACACCTCGTTTAATATTTCCTCGCGCGACAGTGCCTTCCCAGGATTATCCATAAACAGCTTCATAATTGAGTATTCAATCTGCGTAAGCCGTATTCTGACGCCGTTCTTCTCAAGTGTACGGTTGCGTGTATTGAGCTTGAAAGGTCCGCTGACCAACTCTCCGCTTACGGTTTCCTCTTCAAAATCTCCTCCTGTCCGACGATATATGGCATCTATTCTCGCAGTCAATTCCGCAGGTGAGAAGGGTTTTGTTACATAGTCATCCGCACCTGTCATCAAGCCGGTTACTTTGTCCATTTCTTGACTCTTTGCCGTCAGCATAATTATTCCAATTTTAGAACCGGAAGCGCGGATACGTCTGCATATTTCAAATCCGTCTATGTCCGGGAGCATGACATCCAAGAGGGCTACTCTGATATCAGGATTCTTTTTTAGCTGTTCCAAAGCCTGTTCGCCTGTTTCGGCCTCAATCGGTTCATATCCGGAACGTTTTAGATTAATCACCACGAAGCTCCTAATGCTGGATTCATCCTCTAAAACTAAAACTTTCTTCATTGCAGACTAATCCTTTCTTTAGTAATAAAAAAGGCACGAGATTTATGGCAAAATCAAAGTGCGCCGGTAATCCACTCTGATGTTATCAGATGAAAACGGTTTATTATGCTCTGTTTTCCTTCCTCGTCATTCGGAAGCCCGCTGTCCTCATTAATTTCGGCGGCATAAATCACCGTTTCGCTGTTAAAAAGCTCAAAACGATTTCCAATCTTTGCCCTGTCCGCCCTATTTTCGTCTGTGAGCGTATAAATAGTCAGCAAATCGGAAGGTTTTTCTCCATCCCCGCCCTTTACTGAAAAAACAACTGCCCGTTCTCCGGAAATACTGCTTATCCGGCGGACAATAAGGTTATTTCTCCAGCTCTCCGGCAGGGTAAAATACCACCCGTCTGTATAGCAATGGTAAGTTGAAGCGCACAGCCTCCGGCTACCTTCAGCGCTATATGTGTACCAATCAAAAACATAATATTCTACAGTCCCTGCAGCGGAATTTTCCAGTTTTTCAGCATATGGAACATCGAGCGAACCGTTTCCGTCAATATCTGTACTGTAAATCTCATACTGTCTCTTCGTCAAACTATTTCCCGTATTGGTATCCAAAGCTATATTTTTGAGTTCTCCATCGGAAAATATTACTATATCGGTAAGAAGGAACCCACTTTCGTCTATGCTGTACGATCCCTCCACAAAAATTGCAGGAATCCCATTTTCGATATTTGCGATCCGGAATCTGTCCACCCTTTTAAGTGATGGTGACAGCTTAACGGATTTTTTTATCATATTGCCTTGCTTATCAAATGAAAACATATCGACGTGTCCACCGCTTGTTTCAATGCTGAGCGCAAGCACATCAGTAATTCCATCTGAATTAATGTCCCCCGTCTGGAAATCCAAACAGCTTTCGTCAAACAGAGCAGAAGGCGTCCAATTTCTTATAGAATATGCCTTTAAAAGACGCATTTCGGAATTTACTTCCCATGAAACAAGTACTTCTGAAAGACCGTCCCCATCAATATCGGCATATTCGGCGTGCCCGACCGCAGAGCCTTCGCCTGTAATTTTGGCTGCAAGCTCATAAGCTCCGCTAACCTTGCGGTAAACACATATCAAAGGCTGCAAATCCTTATTTCTCAAAAAGACAAGAGCTTCGTTCGTTCCATTCTTATCTAAGTCGGCAAGCTGAACGCTTTGCCTGAATGAGCCGGTTGTGGGGGCCGCATATTCGCAGCCGGAAGCGATCTCTGCGTCGATGAGCTCTTGAAGCTTCAAATATTCCCTCGGAGGCTGTGGAAGGCTGTAAAGCTCGTCTATTTCGGAAATTGAACAACCAGAAAGAAGCAGAAGCGCAACAAAAATCGCAACAAAAAATCTGTATTTTTTGCCCAAATCAGCAGCACCTCCCGCTTAATTTCCAAAAAATATATATCTCAACCGAGTTATTATAACACATATAATAAAAAAATGGTAGTGTAAAATCGCAACATATTGTGATATAATACCATAACTGGTATAAGTATTTGGCAAAAATACATACATCGGGGGGATTTTATGAAGCTGTACTATGCGGATATCCGCGGAATAGACGAAAAAGATGCTTTATATCCGCCTTTAAGTGCAAGCCATGGCTCTGCTTTTGGTGTTTCACTTCTTGCAGAGGCATATAAAGACTATGCGGGTGCGCCTATTCCAAAAATAATAAAGCTGCTGTCCGGAAAACCGTTTGTCCCCGCCGAACCCGAACTTCATTTTTCTGTAAGCCATAGTAAAACTCATGTCCTATGCGCAATTTCGGAAAGTCCTGTCGGAGTAGATACTGAGACTCACAGATTTATAAAACAGTCTGTTATAGAGCGTCTAACTACCCCCGGTGAACTTGCAGGTCTTACTTTTTTTGACATCTGGGTTCTCCGTGAAAGCCTATACAAGCTGACAGGAAAAGGCGACCTTCGGACTATGCGCTTTTATCGCCGCGGAGATCTGATAATCCCGCCGGAGGAAGGTGTTTTCTGCCGCCTGTACTCTGATATTGAAGGCAGTTCTTCCGCTGCTTCATGTTATGACGGGGAATTTCCCGATAAAATAGTTGAAATCCCTGCTTATAAACTTCTCAAGAAAGAAGCCGCCAGAGAACTTATGAAACAGCACAGAAGCGAGAAATAGCTTAAACCCGCTGCCGCTGCAAAAATTAGGGATAATGTTATATATTATTTGGAAATAGAACGCCGCCGGAATCGGCGGCGTTCTATTTTCCTATTCTTATTAGGAATTCAATATAGCTTTATGCCTACTTTTCAAATACTTCTTTCTGCCTTACAAGTCTTTCATATTTTTCCCTGGCATTTTCCTCAGCTTTTTTGAAGAGCTCGTCCGCGCGTTCAGGGAAACCGAGTTTCAGTGACGAATAGCGAACTTCGTTCATTATAAAGTCCTGATAACTTGCTGTGGCAGGTTTGCTGTCAATCGTCAGCGGCTGCGGCAAACGCGGGTCATAGCGGAACATATTCCAGTATCCTGCCTCGACCGCCTGCTTCTCTGTAGTGATAGACTTGCCCATACCATTGCGGTTGCCATGGTTTATACAGGGTGAATACGCAATTATAAGTGAAGGACCGTCATAGCTTTCCGCTTCAATAATAGCGTTAAGAGTCTGCTGATAGTTTGCACCCATACAAACTTGCGCAACATAGACATATCCGTAAGACATAGCCATCTGGGCGAGATCCTTCTTTTTGAGAGCCTTGCCCGCGGCCGCAAATTGTGCGACTGCGCCTGTCGGAGTTGCTTTCGATGCCTGACCGCCTGTATTGCTGTAAAGCTCGGTATCAAAAACAAGGACATTGATGTTTTCACCTGCCGCAAGAACATGGTCAAGTCCGCCGTATCCGATGTCATAAGCCCATCCGTCACCGCCGAAAACCCAGAAGCTTGGCTTCATCAGAAGCTCTTTATGCTCAATAACCGTCCTGCAGTCAGAGCAGTCATTCTGGCAGCAAACTTCAAGGAGTTCGTCGCCCGCGGCTTTGCTTGCCTTCGGGTCATCCTTCGCGGCGAGCCACTTTGCGGCAGCTTCCTTGCAGGGGCCTTCCGCAGCAAGGTTTTCCACTGAGGCTATAAGCGTCTTTCTGCGCTGCTTTGCTGCGTTAAGCATACCGAATCCGAACTCTGCATTATCCTCGAATAATGAGTTGGTCCACGCCGGTCCTCTTCCTTCCCTATTCTTTGTATACGGGAAGCTCGGAGCGGATCCGCCCCAAATGGAAGAACAGCCGGTGGCGTTTGCAATATACATTCTATCTCCGAAAAGCTGGGTAATAAGTTTTGCATAAGGTGTTTCACCGCAACCTGCGCATGCGCCTGAAAACTCAAGAAGTGGGGTCTTAAACTGGCTGCCTTTAACCGTATTTTCGGCAAAGGGAAGCTCTTTTTCCGAAACGTTCTTATATGCATAATTGTATATTTCCTGCTCGTGCAGTCTTTCTGCAAGCGGTACCATTTTAAGCGCTTTGTCCTTCGCAGGGCAGACATTTTCACAGCTTCCGCAGCCGGTGCAGTCCATAACGCTCGAAATAATGGCGAATTTGTATTCCTCGCAGCCCTTGCCTTTCATCTGAACGGCTGCCGTTCCCTCCGGAGCCGCGGAAAGCTCGCTTTCCGTAAACACAAACGGGCGTATGACGGAGTGCGGACAAACGAATGCGCACTGGTTGCACTGGAGGCAGTTTTCTGGTATCCATTGAGGAACATCGACGGCTATGCAGCGCTTTTCAAAGGCAGACGTTCCGTTCGGAACGGTGCCGTTTGCAACGTCAAGAAACGCGGATACCGGCAGTTTGTCGCCCTGCATGGCATTGACGGGAACGAGTATTTTCTCGACGAAATCCTTCGCGTGGTCAAGTCCGCCGTCGGGAACCGCACGCGGAGCGTCTGGGGCAGGATTGGCCCAATCGGCCGGGACGGCAATTTCTTTCACCTTTTCTACGCCGGCATCCACCGCCTCAAGGTTCATATTTACAATCTGCTCGCCTTTCCGTCCATAAGTCGTGCGGATGGCTTCCTTCATATACTTAACCGCTTCGTCCTCGGGGAGGATTTTGGCAAGTTTAAAGAATGCGGCCTGCAAAATTGCATTTGTCTTGTTCCCAAGACCGATCTCCCTTGCAATTCCGATAGCATCTATAGTAAAGACACGGATATTATTTTCAGCTATATATTTTTTCGCTGCTGCGGAAAGGTGCTCCGAAAGCTGATTTACGTCGTAGGCGCAGTTAATAAGAAATACTCCGCCGGGCTTTACATCCTGAACCATATCGTAACGGTCAAGATACGAAGGATTGTGGCAGGCAACAAAATTGGCCTTTGAAACGAAATAGGTCGACTTTATGTTGCTCTTCCCGAAGCGCAGATGGCTGATGGTGATGCCTCCGGACTTTTTGGAGTCATATTGGAAATAAGCTTGCGCCTTAAGATCGGTATGGTCACCGATAATCTTTATGCTGTTTTTGTTTGCTCCGACCGTACCGTCTGATCCGAGTCCCCAGAATTTGCATGATATAATATCCGCAGGAGTTGTATCCGGGTCTTCAGTAATTGGTATCGAAAGCTCTGTCACATCGTCTACAATACCGATAGTGAAGCTGTTTTTAGGTTCGGCGGACTGAATGTTGCGGAAAGCCGAAATTATTGCTCCGGGAGTAACGTCTTTTGACGAGAGTCCGTAGCGTCCACCGTAAACCGGTACATTGCGGAATTTTGTTCCGGCAAGAGCGGTAACAACATCAAGATAAAGCGGTTCACCGGGAGCACCGGGTTCCTTTGTACGGTCAAGCACACCGATTGTCTTAACGGTATCGGGAATTGCAGCCGCAAGATGTTTTACAGAAAACGGACGGTAAAGACGCACTTTTATTATGCCGACCTTTTCTCCCTTGGCGTTGAGATAATCGACAACTTCCTCCGCCGCCTCGCACATACTGCCCATCGCAATAATAACATGAGTTGCGTCTGGCGCGCCGTAATAATTGAACAGCTTATAATCCGTGCCTATGCGGGCATTGACTTGGTTCATATATTCCTCAACAACCGCTGGAATGTCCGCATATTTCTTATTGCTCGCCTCGCGCACCTGGAAGAAGATATCTCCGTTCTGAGCGGTGCCGCGGAGAGCAGGATTAGCCGGGCTGTTTGCCCTTTCGCGGAAAGCGGCTACAGCGTTGTAATCCACCATTTCCGCAAGTTCGCTGTAATCCCAAACTTCAATTTTCTGCATTTCATGCGATGTGCGGAAGCCATCGAAAAAATGGATAAACGGCATCCCAGCCCTTATAGCGGAAAGGTGCGCTACGGCGCCGAGATCCATTGCCTCCTGCGGGCTGTTGGAACAGAGCATGGAAAATCCGGTTTGCCTGCAAGCATAAATATCCGAGTGATCGCCGAAAATAGACAGTGCGTGCGTTGCGATTGTCCGGGCGGAAACGTGGATAACCCCCGGGAGCATTTCTCCGGCAATTTTATACATATTTGGAATCATGAGCAGAAGGCCTTGGGACGCTGTATAAGTTGTAGTGAGGGCGCCGGCCGTAAGGCTTCCGTGAACGGCACCCGCAGCGCCGCCTTCAGACTGCATTTCGATAACATTGACAGGCTGTCCGAAAATATTTTTCTGTCCGGCCGCAGCCCATTTGTCGGCATACTCGGCCATGGTTGACGACGGGGTGATTGGATAAATGGCGGCAACTTCCGAAAATGCATACGAAACATAAGCCGCAGCATTATTGCCGTCCATTGTTTTCAGCTTTCTTGCCATTGTGTCATCTCCTTAACATTAAGTTATAGATTATTATGCGGCAGTGATAGTCTTTCTCCCAAAAAGAAAGAAATTCATTTTTTCCTTTTATGGATGATTTTATCATGCAGTTATTTCCTTGTAAACTATAGGTTTTTACAGTCTATTTGCCTAAAAAAGCCTTTCTTTTTGCTTTAACGTATAAAAGAAATATATCAAACGTATGTAATGTTTAGATATAAGAAAAAATATCCTTGTGCTTTTTTACGTTTCGGGTTATAATTACTAAATGTTCTGGGGCAGGAAATAACAGGCTATAATTTCCTTCTCTTGGGACAAATGTGTTCCATTTTAAAGAAAGGAGCCGACATCATGGTTAAAATTGAAAACGATCTGGGTATGATTTGCATCACCAGTGATGTGTTCACAAATATTGCCGGTGAGGCGGCGACAAACTGCTTTGGTGTCAAGGGCATGGGAGCGCGCTCCAAAACCGATGGTCTTGTCCATCTGCTCCGCAGAGAATCTATGTCAAAAGGTGTCGGCGTGAGTTTCAACGATGACGGCAGCGTTTCAATTGCCCTTCATATTGTCATTGACCACGGCGTCAATATAAAGGTTCTCGCCGGAAGCATAATGAATGAGGTTAGCTACAAGGTTTCAAAAGCAACGGGAGTTCCGGTAAAAACCGTTGACGTCTATGTTGATTCCATGCTGATAAGCTGAATTTGAAGACTATTTTCTTTAAGAGTCTGTCAAGAAATCCGGCTATGCGGCAAGGAACATAGCGAACGGAGCGGTGCGGATATCCGCCCTTTCTTTTGGTCACGCAGTTCTGCGTGTATTTCCGGAATCAGACTCCGATTTGAAATCGGGCGGCGCCCGTTCATTTCTTCCCCGGAGGTGTTTTATTTGAGAGAGAAAATAGACAGTGCGGCGTTTACTGATATGATACTGTGCGCTGCAGCTGCCTTGGAAGCAAACAAGCAGCAGATAAACGAACTCAATGTTTTCCCTGTTCCCGACGGAGATACGGGCACAAATATGAGTATGACAATGGGTGCCGCGGCGGCTGAACTCAAGCGGAAAAATCCCAAAAGCGTAGGCGATGCGGCAAGGTGTACGGCGGATGCTCTTCTTCGTGGTGCCCGCGGAAATTCGGGCGTAATTTTGTCCCTTTTGTTCCGCGGTCTTTCCAAAGTGCTGAAAGGCAAGGATACCTGTGACGCTTACGATTTTGCCCTTGCCATGAACGAAGGTGTGGAAGCAGCATACAACGCGGTTATGAAACCGTCAGAGGGGACAATCCTTACAGTATCTCGCCTGTCCGCTGCGGCTGCCTCAGACTTTGCCGAAACTGGTAGCGACATTGAGCTTCTTTTGTCATGTGCGCTCGAATCGGCAAAAGAAGCTCTCGCCGATACAATAAATTTAAATCCCGTGCTGAAAAAGGCGGGTGTAATAGATGCTGGCGGCAAAGGCTATGTAATAATCCTTGAGGCCATGCTTGCCTCCCTTCGCGGGGAGGTTACTCCCGACTCATACGGTATCGATACTTCCGAGGCAAAGGAATCTGCTGATTTTTCAAGTTTCGATACCGGCGATATTACATTCACATACTGCACAGAATTTATCGTAGGAAGAGAGAACGAAAAATCCGCAGATCTTTTGCGGACATATCTTCAAAGAATCGGCGACAGCGTAGTGGTTGTCGATGATGAGGAAATCATTAAGACGCACGTTCATACGAACGATCCCGGAGTTGTTCTGACAGAAGCCCTGACATACGGCCGTCTGCTCAAAGTCAAGATTGAAAATATGCGTGAACAGCATTCCGAGCTTGCCGGAGGAACCGGAGAACCCAGTGCACAGCCTGTAAAGTCCGCCGAACCGGAAAAAGAATTCGGTGTTGTTGTCGTTTGCGCCGGTACGGGCATGGCAAATCTTTTCACCGAGCTTGGGGCAGACAGGATAGTAACCGGTGGTCAGACGATGAACCCTTCCACGGAAGATATTCTAAATGCAGTTGAGAGTACTCCAGCAAAAACCGTTTTTGTATTTCCAAACAATAAAAACATTATAATGGCAGCCGAACAATGCATTCCGCTCACGGATAAAAAAGTAATTATAATTCCTACGGTTACCGTTCCTCAGGGCGTATCCGCTATGCTTGGCATGGATACATACAGCCAAAGCGAAGAGGAACTGACCGAGAGTGCAACAGAGGCAATGAAAAACGTTCACACTGCTCTTATAACTTATGCAGCCCGTGATTCGGATTTTGACGGTCACGAGATAAAAGCAGGCGAATTTCTCGGACTTCTTGACGGCTCTCTGCTTGGAAGCAGCTCCGATGTAAATGACCTTATCTCGAAACTTGCCGATAAGCTTGCGGATTTCTCACCCGAATTCATCACCGTATATTACGGCCAAGATGTAAAAACGGATGACGCGCAGAATATAGGCGGCATTCTCTCTGAGAAAAATCCTTCTGCAGAGCTCAGCGTAATAAACGGCGGGCAGCCTGTTTATTACTATATGATTTCAGCTGAATAAGAATAGCACGACTTGATTAAAGCCATGATGTCAGCCCCTTTTCCAGGGCTGACATCATGGCTGTTTTTATAAACAAAAATGCCGCCGTATTGGAACACCCGTACCATATGCGGCTGTTTTTTTATATTTGTCCGACTTATTGCAACGAGTTTTTTACCCCTTGAAGCATATACTTCTTACATGAAAACAATATATGTGGACGAAATGTTTGTCCTGAACCTGATTATAAACTATTTTATCGTCCTTGCAACCGCAAAGCTCTGCGCTCTCCCGCTTAAACGCGTACGCTTCGGCTTTTCCGCAGCTTTCGGAGCGCTGTATTCCGTTCTTCTGCTTTTGCCTGAATTTGGTTTTTTGGCTTTCCCTGTGACAAAGCTCGTTCTCGGTTTCTTGATGACCATGATCGCATTTGGCACAAATATCAAACTTTTAAAGCCGTTCTTTGCATTTCTTGCGGTATCAGCCGCATTCGGAGGCGCTGTGTACGCGGCATCTCTGCTTGCCGTAAACAGTATAGGCAACGGTCTGTACATAAACGCTTCCATGCGTGTGCTTGCGCTTTCGTTTGCCGCGTGCTACTGCATCCTGACCTTGGTATTTAACCGTTTTGGGAAAAAGTATTCTCGTGAAATCCACAGCGTCAGAATAATTTTCTGCGGCAGGACGGCTGAGTTTAAGGCACTTAGGGACACCGGAAACGAGCTTTATGACCCAATAAGCGGCTTGCCCGTCATGGTTATCGGCATAGATGAGGCGGGCAAGCTGCTACCGGAAACATTGGGTGCTTCCCTTAAATCAGGTGCGGCGGAATTTATTGAGGCCCTCTCCAAAGATGATTCGCTCCGTACAAAATTCAGACTGGTACCATACTCTGCCGTTGGACAGAACATGGCGCTTCTTCCAGTCTTTCGTCCGGATGGACTATGGATTGACGGAAAGGAGGACAAAAGCACTCTGGTGGGACTTGCTCCCAACATTCTGAGCAATGACGGTGATTTTTCAGCCGTTATTTAGATAAAATACCGCTGTTTTGCGGTAAAAGTGGTGATTATCGTAAAATGGAGGTTGCCGACATCATGAATCTGAAAACATACGAGCTGACGTCAAAATTATATGTTTCCATCTTTGAAGTTCTTGTACGGCTGGGAATAGTTCTTCCGCCCGGACTTCACTATATAGGTGGAAGCGATGTTTTGCCGCCGCCTCTTTCTAAATCTGAAGAGAGAAAGGCCATTGAGGCTCTGGAACAAGGTGATGAAAAGGCAAAGCAGAAACTTATCGAGCATAATCTGCGTCTTGTTGTTTATATTGCCCGCAGATTTGAAAATACGGGAGTAGGCCTTGAAGATCTTATCTCCATAGGTACGATCGGGCTTATAAAGGCTATAAACACATTCCAGTCGGATAAAAAAATCAAGCTTGCGACTTATGCCTCTCGCTGCGTTGAAAACGAAATTCTAATGTATCTCCGCAAAATCAGCGCCCAAAAAGCAGAAGTTTCACTTGATGAACCCCTTAATACAGATTGGGACGGCAACGAACTCCTTCTTTCCGATGTTCTTGGAACCGATGGTGATGAGGTTTCGCGTCCGATGGAGGATGACGCGGATAAGAAAATGCTCATGGACGCTGTGGACGGTCTTGACGAACGGGAGCGGATGATTATAATAATGCGTTTTGGTCTCTGCGGCTCAACGGAATACACCCAAAAAGAAGTTGCCGATATTATGGGTATTTCGCAATCCTACATAAGCCGCCTGGAAAAGCGCATAATCGTACGGCTTCGCCGAGAAATGATTCGCCAGTCACGCTGAAATTGCTTAAACCAAAGTGCGCCTCGCCTGAAAAAGTACCATGTACTTTTGTCAAGCGAGGTGCTTAATCTTTCTCCCCTCAAAACGGCTTATTGCAAAACATACAGCTTTGCAAGCCCTCCGTCTGCAGTTTCGCGGTAATTTCTGTTCATGTCCTTTCCGGTATCGTACATAGTCTTAATTATAAGATCAAGAGAAATTTTGCGCGTAAACGTCAGAAAATTTGCAAGAGTAACCGCGTTTATTGCCCTCATTGCCGCAACGGCATTTCTTTCAATGCAGGGTATCTGAACAAGTCCGTAAATAGGGTCGCATGTAAGTCCAAGGTGGTGTTCTATGGCTATTTCCGCAGAATACTCAATCTGGTCTATACCCATTCCGAAAAGCTCCGCAAGTGCCGCAGCCGCCATTGCGCATGCTGTCCCGATTTCAGCCTGGCATCCGCATTCCGCGCCGCTTATTGAGGCGTTTGCCTTTACAAGGGAGCCTATCAGCCCGCCAACGGCAAGAGCATTTATTATCTCCTTGTCCTTATATCCGTGCTCGTCCTTATAATATTTCAAAACCGCCGGAACCACTCCGCAGGAGCCGCAGGTCGGAGCGGTTACTATTCTGCCTCCGTCCGCATTCTGTTCGCTTGCCGCAAAAGCATATGAACAAACTATCCTTGTTTCATAAGTCGATTTGCTTTCATCCATATGGCGCTGATTATAAAGCTGCTGGGCACGCCTTTCCACTCCCAGTCCTCCCTGAAGTATGCCCGTATGGGACAGTCCTTCAAAAACGGACTGCTGCATTGCATCCCATATCTTTGCAAGATATGAAAAGATCTCATCTCCTTCCATACGCCGGACATATTCGCTCAGTCTGATATTCTGTGATTTGCAGTATGAGGAAATTTCCGCAAACGAACCGGCTTTGTATACTTCTGGTTCGTCTGTAACTTTTTCCCCTTCTGCTATAATATCTCCTCCGCCTATACTCAGATAGCGTTTTTTTAATATGGATTTGCCGTTTTTTAAACCTTCAAAATCCATGGTATTTTGATGCGGTAGTTCTATTTGGGAATCAGTATTGAAAATTACTTTTACAGGACGCGGTGAAAAGGCGTTTGCAATGGCGCAATCGGTTTTATGTCCCTTGCCTGTCTTTGCCAGAGAACCGTACAGCCTTGCCTCAAATGAATCTGCCTCCGGACAAAGCTCGGCAAATTGTCTTGCAGCCTTTTCAGGCCCCATGGTGTGAGAACTTGAAGGTCCTCGCCCAATTTTATACACCTGTCGGATTGATTTCATATTAGTTCCTTCTTTCTAATCGCTTCCTATAAAATAAACTTTCAAAAAACTCTGTAATATGTCAAATATCTGCTAAAAAACATTCCAGTATCCGCATTAAGCGGATTGAGTTCTTGACAAAGCCGCTATTGCGTACCATAATGTATAATAATTCCAACAATTTGTCATGTGGAAAGGATTTGTAAGAATTTGAACATATCGGCGGTTGCTTTAACTGACAAAGGTATGCGGACAGGTTCAATACTTAAGCGCAAAATAAACGGACAAATTTCACTTTCCCGTTGGGGGGAAAATAATTTGGACGCATGGATTTATATCAATTTTTCTTCCGCAGACGCCTTAATTTTCATCAGTCCTGTTGAAGCTGCGGTCAAAGCAGTTTCCCCTTTTGTACATATGCCCAATATTCCTGCAATTGTTGTTATTGATGAACTTGGGAAATTTGCCGTACCGATTTTATCCAGTACATACTGTGATGCAGACAATCTTGTGAGAACAATTGCCGATATAATCGGCGCTATCCCGATTGTTTCTTCGTCTGCAGACAATGAAAATTGCTTTTGCATTGAAGAATGGGCAGAATCGGCCGGTCTGCGGATTTCAAACCCTGATACTGCAAAAAATGTTGCTTTCAAACTTCTTTCCGGTTCTATCATTCATTATGACAGTGTATTTCCAATATTGGGGACTCCACCTGCGGGATTTGTTGAGTCTTCCCCTTCTGACACAAGCGACTTTTCAATAACTTATCT
>JAAYWX010000267.1 GCA_012516225.1 Clostridiales bacterium | reverse complement strand
CGCCCAGTATCTTGCACAGCTTTGCTACCCGTAATGTCTTGTCCTTTTCCACGGCGGCCTTGATAAACCCGCACCTCTCTATTTTTGGCGCTTTGCAAAGTAGGTCGCCGCTTTTTTAGTATCTCATTTTTCTCCCGAAGATCCTTTATTTCTCGGCGGAGTTTTACCATCTCTTCATTTTCTGGCAGCACACGGCCTCCGCCGCTCCCTACAAACGGCTTCTCGCTGTTTTCCCGATAGCGCGAATTTGTACAATGTGTTCTCATGTATGCCAAGCTCTTCGCTCAGCGCCGAGACCTTTTCACCATCCTCGACGATTCGCTTGCATACTTCTCGCTTAAACGCTGTGTCGTATTGTTTCATTGTGAACACCCTTTCGCTCCTATTTTACTGGATGTTCTATTTGTCTGCAACTCGGGGTTCGGGTCAACTACTTTCAAATGGCTAAGTGCACGTGTGAATGCAACATATTTCTCATTTGTTGTCATACCTGCAGTCACGGCAACGACAGTATCAAATTCCAAACCTTTGGCCTGTTCTACCGTGAGTAGAGAAATTAGGCCTGGAACAATGCTGTTCTTTGAAAATTTATATGTTTCTGCTAGATCAGTAATATCTTTGGATTCCGTATAATCATTGCCCTTTACAATGAGTGCGATTCGCTCTTTGTTTGCGTCAAGCATCTGCAAAGCCGCTCTAATTTCAGAATAAGTCTCAACGGCTCCACAGAAAACACCTATAGAAGTAGAAGACTTCCTGAACACTTTATTGCAGTATTCATTGATTTCGATACTGTTTCTGTAATTCTCGTTGAGTTCATATATTTCTGCTTTGATTTGGCTTTTCAGTTTATCCCAAGACTGAAGGCCACACCCTTCCTTAATTAGCTGATTCACGTCACCATAAACATTTAATACTACATCTCGGTTTACCTTGCGTAGCATCTCATATTCATATATGGAAATGTCTTGCCCCTCATCGATACAGAGTAAGTTATCCGATTGGGCGGTCTGGCCATATAAGAGATAGCAAAAAATAAGCATGGCATAAAGCTTGGCGCGAGTCAAGTAACCACAATACTTTTCCTTGGCAGTATCCCACTCTTCTCCAAAAGAACTGAGGTATACGTTAGAAAACGCTTTTTGAGGGTTAACATTATTTTCTATCGATTTTAGTGCTTTAAGATCCACCTTCATCTGTTCAATGTCGGTCATAACATACTCATATTTTAGCTGTTTTAGCTTTCTTAGCGCCTGCTTAACATCTTTACTATGTTGGTCTTCTGTTTTAGACTTCGACTTGGCATTGATTATGGCATCAATGGCATCTAATTGAGAACGATATCTCCCTGCGCCAAGCATATACAAGGTCTGCTTAATTTTAGCAAGTTTTTGCTCTTCCTCTTCCAAGATCTTACGCTTGGCCATAATCTCAGACTGAATCTTATCTTTTTCGACAATAAGTTCCTCGCGTCTTGCCTGTTGTTCTTCTGTCTCATAGTTACGTCTAGGGTTTAAAAGCCGCTTAAAGAAAGAAACGCGAGCAGACGCTATAGCCCCATTATGTTTATCAATTTTCTCTTGGAGGTTCGATACCTCTTTCTGTAGAGATTTAATTATATCTGATTGAAGCTTAACGATGTCGTTTTCTGTTTTCTGTATTTCATGCTGAAGCTTCTTCCTATGCATTTCAGTAATATCCGTATTTTTTTTTGCTTCCTTTAAACTCTTTTTAATTTTATTTCTGGTTTCCGATATTGATTTAAGGATTGAGTAAGCGCACTCTTTTGTACTCAAGCTATCTCCCCAAGATATTCCAATCTCATACTTTTGGCATATTGGCAACAACTCCTGATATGTACCAGGAAGCGTTTTTACCCACAGTTCAAATTGTACCTTCATACTGCTGGCAAAATCTAAAGAATAAATGTAATTGATAAAATTTTGATCTATTGAGCTTTCTGGCTCAACATTTCCTTTAACCAGTGTATCCCATTGCTTATCATAATTACCCAGTAATTGACGATAATAATCCTCCATAGTCAAGCGTTGAATTTTGTCAAGTTCTAGCTCTTTAGAAAGATTGTCAATGTGCATATTAAACAGATTATTAGGAGTAATGATTTTAATATAATCTGGAACGAGATTTGGATTGTTGAATTTTAGGTATGATAGTCGATGTACCAGAATCATTGTCTTGCCTGATCCTGCACACCCCTGAACAATAAGATTTTTCGAAATCGGCAACCGAATAATGTTATTTTGATTTTCCTGAATCGTACAAATAATATCAGTAAGCTGATGGCTTGCCCGCTTTTCACTCAGCACTTGGCGCAAGAAAGGATCAGTAATTGTCCGAGAGAGAGAATCCAGTTCTCTCTGCCGTGCTGCTTCACAAGCAGGAGTTTCTTCTACCCCACGGCGCTGCTGAGCTCTTTCCATATAATCTACAGTTTCTTTTTTGGGGGTTGGTGGCGCTGATATGCCACCAAAAACAGAAGGATCGAAGTATTCGTCATAAAAATTGTCTATCTTGCCATGCTTTATATGGATTGCCCTTCTCAAAAATAAATGGTACATAAATTCGTTATAGTAAAAGTGAGTCTCACTTTTTATGTAGTACCTTTCGCCAAGAGGGCTCCGCCAATCATAAATGAGAAATTCTCCATCAAGATAAAGTGTCTTTTTGCCTATATAAATGACTTCGGTATCGTGTGTATTACCATCTTCAAGCACAAAATCCATTCTGGCAAAGTACGGCTGATCCCTATAGCGCTCATCTTCGCAATTTGCTCGTAAGTGTAAAAGTTTTCTTCCTTCTGGAACTGGAGATTGGAAATATCCTCACGGTCAACACCTGTTGAATACATACAAATCCCAGGATACGGCATACTATTGCGCAGTTGTTCTATTTGTTCTTCTACACGATTCAAGACTAGCTGAAGACGGTTTTCTTCTATTTTGAGAATTGACTCTCTATCTGATGGGTAGTCCCTCTGTGAAAGGGAACGGCTATTTGTCATATGCTCACAACTCCTTCAAGACAAGAAAAGATGTTTTTAATATTGTTATAATACCTAAAATGCTTAAAAACAGTAAACACTTAATAATCCCCCGCCTAGCCTAAGGCAATACCGTATAATGCCCCACTTATGACAGTGACGTGCATATGTTGGGACGCAACAGGACGCCGTTTCGTATAAGTTAACCGTCATTTTTGTGCCCTCTTTTTCGGTCTCATAAGTCAGCAGTTTTTTG
>JAAYWX010000266.1 GCA_012516225.1 Clostridiales bacterium | reverse complement strand
GTTTTATATACATATGCATAGTTTTTGTCAGCCGTTACAGGAAAAAGGCGGGAAAACCCTTGCGGACGCAGCTGGTGCGTGCCAGAATACGGAATATGCGTTTCAGAAGTTTTACCTGCCGTTTTCCAAAATGGCTTCTCTAAACATTTCCTCTGCTTTCGCGGCGCAGTGGTCAAGGTGATATTTTTTTCCTGCTTCGGCATACAGTTTTTCACTCTTTTCTCTTTCCGCGATATTTTCAAGCCAATAATCTATTTTTTCGGCTAAAGCGTGGGGATTTCCGGCCTCGAACAGACTTCGCTCGTCAAGCGCAAACTGAGGAGTTGCTGAACGGCATGAGTTTGCTATAACAGGGACAAGGCCGCTCGCAAATGCTTCTATACATGAAATGGCCTCTATTTCGGCGTCGGAAGTGTGGCAGTATAAGTCGGCATAAGAAAGCAGACTGTGCAGTTCTTCCTCTGAGAAAAATTTCATAACCGGAGGGTTGGCAAGACAGGAGCCGAGTTTTTCAAGTTTGGATTTTTGCGGTCCTTGTCCCGCAAGGACAAGCTGTATTTTGTCGGAATATTTTGAAAGCTTTGCCGCTTCAATCAAAACATCCTGCCGCTTTTCAGCGGAATAGCGCCCTATCATTGCAATGATATATTTGCCCTCATATTCTTTGGGTTTAGATGCTTTAAAATAGTGGAAGGCAGGACTTATGCCGTTAGAGATTACATGGAGCTTTGCGCAGTAGCCGTGTTTTCTAAGCTCATCCGCAATAAAATTGCTCGGACAGTGGATATGGGTGAAACGGTTATAGAATCTGTCCCTGAATCTGTTATATATATGGTCGTTTATAAGACCCGAATTTCCCATTCCGATAGTGAAAGTAATGTTTTCAGGTTGGACATGAAAAGCCGCGGTATGTGGTATACCCATTTTTTCAGCAAGGGAAAGCCCCTTCATCGAAAGGGGAAACGGCATAAAAAAATGAACAACATCCGCCCAAGCAAGAGCTTTTTTAAGCTGTGCAGGAACCGGTTTGGCAAACTGCATCCCCTGGGATTTGACGATGCGGTCAGCAAGTGGCAAAAGGTGTATTTCAGGAACACCGTAGTTTTTCCCGCCGCTTTTTCCGCATGACACTACACGCACTTCGTTGCCTCGGGAAATAAGCGCATCCGCAAATCGGCGCGCGCTTATCGTAGTGCCGTTGTTGGCCGAGTCGAACTGGTCTATGACAAAAAGAATTTTCATTTAATCCCTCATCTATATATTAAAAAACTAACGGGAAAATTCGTACCCGCAAAACAAGACCCTTATAAAAAAACATTATATTACATAAGCTTTGAAGAAGGGGAGTTACAAAACAACCGTTCTGGTAAAAAACTAAAAATTATAGCAATATAAAACAAAAATACCCGCCGCAATTAGGCGGCGGGGGGAATAAGACAATCCATTATATTTCGGCAAAAAGGTACTTATTCGGAGGTTGTGCACAGTCCAAAATAAGCGCAATACGATAAAATAAGACGTAAAATAGAATTTTAAGAGAATATAAGTTTTTTGGTTTTAAGAAAGTAAATGTTTTGCAAAATCATATATCCCATATCTGAGTATATGTACGGCACTTTTCTGTGTGGGAGATTATAAAAGCTTTTCCATATTTCCTTTCGCTGTCTGCTATTTTATAGAATCAAGCGATGAGTCTACTTTCTTGTCTTTTCTGACACGAGGGCGTTCGATAAGATTTCCGCGGGAAGCCACCATGAGCGGAGAGCCTAATACAGATATATCCTGAACAGGGTTGGAAGCAAGTACAATAAAATCGGCGGACTTGCCGGATTCTACGGTGCCGGTGATGTCTTCAAGCCCCATAAGCTCAGCGCTGTCTATAGTAGCAATTTTAAGCGCAAGCCAAGGAGAAATTCCTGCATATTTTATGGCATAGTCCAGTTCTCTCCATGTGTTGTAGTGTGTGACATACGGCATAGCTGCGTCGGTACCCATGCCTATTTTTATGCCGGATGCCGCTGCCTGACAGTAACCTTGCAGCATTCCACTGAGAACCGCATTATAGTTTTCAAAAAGTATATCTGAAAATCCAGTTATTTTTCGATCCATCATACCCGGAATTCCAGCCTCGATGGTAGGGACAAGATAAGAATGGCCTTTCAGTGCGCGCGGGTTGTTTTTGAACAGTGAAATTATCTCGTCATCCATTGGACTTCCGTGTTCTATTGTGTCAACTCCGGCCTTAAGAGCAATACGAACCCCTTCAGCACTTTGAGCGTGTGCGGCTACGGGAAGGCCAAATTTATGTGCCTCGTCGCATATTGCGGAAGCTTCCCGAAGACTCATCTGCACTTTTCCGGCATCGCCCACCGCTTTTGCGTCGGATACGCCGCCCGTAACGCAGATTTTTATAAGGTCGACATTTTGGGCGGCATTTTTCCGGACGAGAGCGATTCCTTCCTCCGGAGTATCTGCAGTCATAGAAAGGTATGGAGCACCATGTCCGCCTGTTACGCTGATCATATGACCGGAAACTTTTATCCTTGGTCCTAAAACTTCGCCTGATTCGATTAAATCACGCAATATTATATCCTGATAGAAGAAATCTCCGACACATCGTGCAGTTGTGACTCCGGAATTAAGCAATGCTTCCAGACGGCTTTTCATAAGGTTTCTTAAAGTCTTTTTTCCTAAGGATGAATTGGCGGCGGCAAAAATCAGCTTTTGTGCGCTGCCTACCGGCATGCTTTTTACGGGGCCACCGCTCGAAAAAAGATGGACATGAGTATTTATAAGACCTGGCATAACATATTTGCCTTCCAAATCAATTATGCGGCAGTCTGAAGGCAGTTTGAAGTCTTTCATGCGGACGATATCTCCGAAAACGCCCCCATTATCCGTATGTTTTACTGGTACGGCCATATCCCTTCTGATTTCACCGCTATCAACACATACAATACTACAGTTTATAAGTACAAAATCCGTATTCACACTATCCCTCCAATGTCTTAAAACCAAGCGGTTCAGGTTAAAAATATATGTATCATTCCATTATAAAATTTCCCAGCAAGAAATGCAACCTCAAAATCCGTTTGGAGTTAAGCCAATCAAAATAGAATGAAAACCGCCTAAGAAAATTTTTCTTGGCGGTTTAAAGCGGTTAGTACTGCGTTTGTTGTGAGATGCCTTTAATAGATGAAATTGTCCAAGTATAGAGATCTGAAAAAATTATGGAATCGCAGTAAGGGCATTTAGCGCTTTGATTTATATCGACGGGAGCACCACAGGACGGACAGTGGAGGGAAGATGTTTCCTTTCCGCCTTCTCCGGCAGGCTCTGGCGTTTTCATCCCTTTTGAACGTATAAGCGTCCATTCGTAAGTCATGAATTTTTCGGCGGTCTTGGAGCCGCTGACTACTTTGCCGGTTTTGTCGCTGACGGTGTAGTCCACTATTCGCGTATTTATGACCGCAATCAATACATCGTTTACATCATCGCTTTTCCAGCCTGAAAGGGTAACATCCAAAACGGCTATTCTTTCGATGTAGTTTGTACAGCCCGACCTTATAAGTTCATCAAGCTGGCGTTTAAACTGGCTGTAAAGCGTATCGGTCATGTAAGGGCGCATGGTTTCAAAGTTTTTGTTTTGCCATGCGTCCTGCATTTGGACATATAGGTTCGCTATTTTTTCTTTTATAGCTTCTTCTGAAAAGTTTGGGTCGTAAGTTCTGATAGAATCTATGGGCATAAGATCGGAATAAAAGGCAGAGTATGTATTTCCCGCTGCCACTGTTTTTCGGTTCCTGTATATGCTGAAAATTATGTAGAGGATGATAATGAGGAATAAAAAACTTCCGCCGCCTCCGCCGGAACCAAGAAAAGCGAGGCCCCATAGGCCGGAGTCACCGAAACTGCCGCTGAAGCTGCCACCGGAGCTTCCGCCGAAATCTGAGTGCCCCGAAAAATTACCTGCATCGGCTAAAGCGGGGACGGAAAGAATGCAGGCAAATAGCACCGCTAAGATAATCGCAGCATATGGCGTCTTTTTAATTGACATAGATTCTATCCTCCGATTAGACAAAAAATCACCGTTCAGATTTATTATACCTTAAAATTGCTCTTCCGCAAGATTTTTATTTTAAGCAGCCGAATCAAAAAATTAATTATTCTCTTGAAAGGATATATTATCTAAGTAATACTTGAAATTCGGATAATTTTGCTATATACTTAAGTTCGAGGTGATTTTATGGTCAGCAATTTGGGTGATATTATATGTTCTTTCAGAAAAAAGAAAGGAATTTCACAGAGACAGTTTGCAGCACTACTAAACAAACATGGCGTTAAGGTGACGAACCAGGCTGTTTCCAAATGGGAAAGCGGATCCTCACTGCCGAATGCCGTCCAGTTTCTTATAATATGTGACATTCTTGATATAATTGATATAAGCGGAGTTTTTAACGGGCGCAGTTATGATTTTATGCAGGGCCTAAATGAAGAAGGAAGAAAACGCGTTGCGGAATATGCAGGAATGCTTTTGGACAGCGGGCTTTTTGATGATCCGTCCTTTTCCGGCCCGCGCGGAACAAAGATACGCACGCTGCCTGTATATGACCTTGAATCGGCTGCAGGAAAAGGGCGGCTTCTCGACCTGCCAGATTATGTTCCGATGAAAGTCGGGAATGAGGTGCCTATCTCGGCCAATTTTGGCGTAGTTATTCATGGGGACAGTATGGAGCCTGATTATCACAGCGGGCAGATAGTTTGGATTCATCAGCAGTCAAAGCTGGAACATGGCGATATAGGTGTTTTTACTTATGAAGGCAATACTTATTTTAAACGTTTGCGCGACCGCGTAGGAGGAACAAGGTTGCAGTCGATTGATTCAAATTATCCCGATGTAATAATATCCGATCCGGAAGCAATGGTGACCTTAGGCAAAGTTGCGGAATAGCAGCAATATATCTTTATAGGATATATCATTTAATATAATATCTTTAAAACAAAAAACCGGACAATTCCAAATGGAAATTGTCCGGTTGATTTATTTTTTATTATAGACCGAGCCCTCCAAGGTTAAGACCACCTGTCAGTTTCGCCATGTTT
>JAAYWX010000265.1 GCA_012516225.1 Clostridiales bacterium | reverse complement strand
CTTCTTAAAATAACAAGCGCGCGTGTCGCCGTCAACCGCCCTTTCAATTTCGTTTACTCTTGGCAGCGGGTGCATAATGCAGAGGTCTTCTTTTGCATCGGCAAGCTTGTCTGCGGTAAGAATAAACACATCACGCAGGCGAAGATAATCCGCCTCGTTAAAAAATCTTTCGCGCTGAACACGGGTCATATAGAGAATATCAAGTTCCGGCATATCCTCCCAATTGTCGGTTTCCTTGAAAGGTATTCCCCCGCGTTCGAGAATGTCGGTTTTTATATAACTTGGAACACGCAGTTCTTCCGGGGAAATAAGAACAAAGCTGTTGCCGTCGTATCGTGACATGGCCTGAATAAGAGAATGAACCGTTCTCCCGAATTTAAGATCTCCGCAGAATCCTATTTTCAAATTGCCGAGTCTTCCTTTTTCACGGTATATGGTTAAAAGGTCAGTCAGTGTCTGGGTCGGGTGATTATGTCCTCCGTCTCCCGCATTGATAACGGGGATGCTGGCTGCCTGTGCCGCAACCAAGGGTGCGCCTTCCTTTGGATGACGCATTGCTATGATATCAGCATAACAGCTTATTGTTCTTGCCGTATCCGCAACGCTCTCCCCTTTTGCCGCGCTTGAGCTGTTGGCTTCAGAGAAGCCGATGACGCTTCCACCGAGTTCAATCATAGCCGCCTCAAAACTCAGGCGGGTGCGCGTGGAAGGCTCGAAAAACAGTGCGGCAAGCTTTTTCCGCCTGCACTTTTCACTGTATTTATCGGGGTTTTCGATGATATCTTCAGCTTTTTTTATAAGCTCTTCTATTTCCTCGATTGTCAGATCGGTAATGCTTATAAGATCTTTCATAGCACATCTCCTTTTATCCAGCTTTCATCTGAAGGATTATCCCGAAAGGCAAGAATGCGCTTAATGTCTTTTTCAGATATAATCCCATCTTCCGCGGCAGCCGCTGCAAGTTCGTCAAGGTTTGTAAGGCTGTAGTTTACGACATTTTCTTCCTTTAGCCGCTCCAGACCTTTCTTCATATTGTAGGTGAAAATACTGACTACTCCGAGTACATCCGCACCTTCTTTCCTTAAAACATCCACAACTTCAAGGACACTGCCGCCAGTCGAGATTAAGTCCTCGACGACTACGGTTTTAGCTCCTTTTTGAAGTTTTCCTTCTATCTGATTCTTTTTACCGTGGTCTTTGGCGCTCCCGCGGACATATCCCATCGGCAGTCCGAGAATGTGCCCGACTATGGCGGCGTGAGGTATTCCCGCAGTGCTTGTTCCCATCAGTACTTCACATTCCGGAAACTTTTCCTTTATGAGCTGCGCCAGCGAGTTTTCTATTTTGACGCGTACTTCAGGGGCGGACAGGGTTAACCTGTTGTCACAGTAAATCGGGCTTTTAATGCCGCTTGCCCATATGAAAGGCTCGTCCGGCCGTATCATCACCGCGTCGATTGACAAAAGCGCCCTTGCAATTTCATATCCCATGAGGCTTATCATCCTTTCTTTTGCTGTATCAGAAAATGTACATATCCATTTTAGCCTAAAAATTCTTCAATGCAGCGGCGGTAAGCACTAACAGGATCGTCCGCCGCGGTAATCGGTCTGCCTACCACAATGTAATCACTCCCAAATCCTCGCGCTTTTGCAGGCGTCGTTATACGAACCTGGTCATCGCTGCTGCTCTCCGCAAAACGTACGCCCGGAGTTACTGTCAAAAAGTCTGCCCCGCAGTATGCCTTAACCTTTTCAGACTCGAGCGGAGAACAGACAACGCCGTCAAGTCCTGAGTTTTTGGCGTTCTGCGCATAATGAAGCACTGTTTTTTCAAGGCTTTCGCAAACCAGAAGCTCTTTCTGCATGCGTTCTTCGCTTGTAGACGTGAGCTGAGTTACCGCAATAATAAGAGGGCGCGTTCCATCCGGCCGGACAAGACCTTCAACCGCTGCTTTCATCATTTCAGCGGTCCCGGCAGCATGCACATTGCACATATCTATATCCAGCCTGCTTAAAACAGACATGGCCTTTTTTACGGTGTTAGGGATGTCGTGAAGCTTTAGGTCAAGAAAAATTTTATGTCCTCGGTTTTTAATTTCCTGAATTATTTCCGGGCCTTCAGCATAAAACAGTTCCATCCCTATTTTGAGAAAGGGCTTCTGCGGACCGAATTTGTCAAGAAATTCAAGTACCTCCCTCCTGCTGCTGAAATCGCAGGCAATTATAACGTCACTTGCCATCAGTGCGCCTCCCCTATAATATCGGTTAATTTATCTATCTTGTATTTTTCCATAACTTTAGGCAAATCCTCTATGATTTCCCGGCAAACAAACGGATTTTTCAAGTTTTCCGCCCCAACCCGAACGGCCGTTGCCCCTGCAAGCATCATTTCAATGACATCCTCAGCGGAAGATACCCCTCCCATCCCTATTATCGGGATTTTAACGGCTTCATAAACCTGATACACCATCCTAAGCGCTACAGGGAAAACAGCTCTTCCCGACATTCCGCCCATCTTATTGGCGAGCACAGGTTTTTTGGTTTTAAGGTCTATCCGCATTGCAAGAAGTGTATTTATAAGACTTATGCCATCCGCTCCCGCTTCTTCGCAGGCAGACGCTATGGAAGCTATATCGGTTACATTGGGACTGAGCTTAATATAAACCGGCTTTGCAGCAGCCGCTTTAACCGCCTTTGTAACTTCGGCAGCCGATTCGGGCGAAACGCCGAAGCTCATCCCTCCCCCATGAATATTGGGGCAGCTTATGTTTACTTCTATAATCCCTACGTTTTCCTGCCGATCCATAGCTTTTGCACACTTTACATATTCATCGATTGAAAAGCCGCTTATATTTGCTATCACCGGTTTTTTGAAAATTTTTGCAAGCTTTGGCAGTTCGTTTTCACATACAGCTTTAAGTCCGGGGTTTTGAAGGCCGACGGAATTCAGCATTCCGCCTTCGCACTCTGCTATTCTCGGTGTGGGATTTCCAAAACGCTCATCAACGGTTGTTCCTTTAAAAGATAGGCTTCCGAGAATATTTATGTCGTAAAGCTCGGCAAATTCCGCTCCGTATCCAAATGTCCCGCTCGCAGGGATTACCGGGTTGTCAAGCGATATTCCGCTTAAGGTGACTCTCATG
>JAAYWX010000264.1 GCA_012516225.1 Clostridiales bacterium | reverse complement strand
TCCTTAAATTTTTTTATGTAAATAATCTAATAATTATTTACAAACATTATTCTACATGATATAATTTCATTGTCATTAATCACAAAATTCTGCAATTCCCTGTGCGTTCGGCTGTCGAGTATCTATGGCATCTTCCTGCTGAATATTCAGTAGGTTTATGTATATATTATAGAAAATAGAAAGACGGAGGTATTTTATGGAACTGCAAGTTGTCCCTCTCATCATTGTAGCTGGTTACCTTTTAGCAATGCTGGTCATTGGCTTTGTTGTCAGTAAGCTATCTATCAAGGACAGCAAAGACTACATGATAGCCGGACGCCGTATGGGTCTATTCATGGTTGCGTTTTCGCTCTCTGCAAACAACATTGGCGGAGGGTCAACCACAGGATTGGCCGCCAAAGCTTTTGGCGACTGGGGAATGAGCGCGTGCTGGTATGTACTGGCGGCATCGGTCGCAATGATTCCGCTTTCTTACTTTGCGCCAAAAATTCGCCAGACACTCGCTGTTACGATTCCTGAGGTTGTTGAACGTCGTTATGGTAAATCGATGGGCGTGGTAACAGCCCTTCTCAACATTGTAGCTCTTTTCTGCCTGACATCATCCCAAATCGCCGCATCCGGTGCAGTTGTTTCCACACTTACCGGAATTCCTATGAATGTAAGCCTGATTATAGCCGGATTGGTAGTTATAATATATACAACCATGGGCGGCATGATAGCAGATCAGATAAGCGATTTAGTACAGTTTATAATTATTCTTGCTGGCTTGGCAATCGCAACACCGTTTGTTGTAAACGGCTGCGGAGGATGGGAAAACATATCTGCAAAACTGCCTCCCGTTCAACTTTCCTTTACTAAGATTGGCTGGATTACAATTATCGGATATATTTTCAACTATTTTTGCACCTTCCTTTCAGGCCCGGAGATGGTCAGCCGCTTTGAAAGTGCTAAGGACGAAAAAACAGCAAAAGGAGCTGCCTTGCTTTCTGCTGTCCTTATGGCGGCTATGTCAATATTCCCTACAATTATCGGTCTGTGTGCTCTGGCAGTTAAGGACAGCTTCCCCAATATAGCCGGAAATACCGCAATGATGCAGGTTACCAGCACCTTTGCTCCGACGATAATTACTGGGCTTCTTGCAGCAGCTATTATTTCGGCGACTATGTCCAGCGCCGACTCAAATCTGCTGTGCATGTCAACAATGGTAATTAACGACATATGGATGAAAACGAAAAGTGCCAAGGAACTGACCGAACAGAAGATAATTTTCCTGACACGAGCAAGCAACGTTGTCTTTGCGGGAATTGCTATTTTAATATCGCTTATGAAAATTGATATTATAACCATGAACACGTTTGCGTTTGCAATCCGTTGTGCAGGTCCGTTCGCTGCCTATGGATTCGGTCTTGTTGTTCCCAAAGCCACTAAAAACTCCGGAATTATATCAATTATTGTTGGAACGATAGGTGTTGTATACTGGCAGATTCTCTCCGGCGGCGGCTTTTATCTTGGAGTTCTGCCTGTGGTGTTCGGCTGTGCCTGCGGCACTGCAGCTTTCTTCCTTGTCAACTGGATCGAATGGAAGCGCGGAATTGCGCCGGCTCCCTCTCCTTTTTTAAGTGAGAAAGCCGAGTAAGCCGTTAAAAGCGTTTGTAATAAAAATAAAACTGGGGCGAGATGTTTAATCTCAGCCCCAGTACTTGTTTTTAAGCAGCCTGTTATTTTGCACATCTGTAACAATTAAAACTAAACTTTATATTTGTTTGCATCCGAAAATCAAACTCCGCAGCATAAAACTGTTACTCACTGCTATACGATATAGCTATAATTCAGCAACCATTATAATACCTGATTTTTAGCTTTGAGTCATTATTTAACTTTTGTTTTCCTTGCATTGTAAATTCAGGTCTTAAAAAACAGTGGCGTTATTTTCCATGGTTTTTTTATCATTGTTCTCTTGACACCGTTGGCAAAATTAAGGATAATTATATTATAACGAGTTTAATATAAATGAAGGCAATTATACCTCTTTTTGGTATAGTGCGGCTGCGGGTAAGGGAGTGAAAAAGTGAGTCCGGCAATTATTGTTTCCGTAATTTATTTCGCGGCGTTTGTGTTTTGCCTTTTTCTCGGTCTTTACATTATTTCTATAAATATAAAAGGCTCTTTGAACCGGATATTTTTCGCTATATGCGCCGCGCTTTCCGCGTGGCTGTTTTCCTCCGCCATTGAAACCCGCGCTCAAGACATGGATACTTTTCTGCTCTGGAAGCGGCTTTCTGTCATTGGCTGGGGCTTTCTTTATTCTTATTTGCTGCATTTTGTAATATTGCTTGCAAGCGGCGAAAACCGCCGGATTAAACCTTGGGTTTATTTTTCCGTTTATCTTCCTGCCGCTATTACTCTTTTCGTATTTTGCCTAAGCACATCCGCTCCGAAGAAATTCAATCCTGTTGAAACAGTTTTTGGCTGGGTGAACGTTTTTGAATACGGCACTATGGAAATTTTTCTTAGTATATATTTTGTCAGCATTATAATTTCTTCCATTTTAGTGCTATACAGATGGGGGTTCAAATCAAAAAACCGGAATATTAAAGCACAGTCCCGCTTGCTCATTGTTTCACTGTCTGTTTCCGCAGTTCTTGGAATTTCTGTTGATATCTTTATAAGCCAGTATGCTTCATATAATCTCCCTCTTATTACTCCTGTAGTTTCGCTTATATATATAACTGCCATCTTCTATTGTGTCCGGCGCTACAGCCTGATGTGCCCAAAAGAGCGGCAGGAACCCGAGTATGAAAAAATACTTAGCAAAGCCGAGCTTGACCGCTACCACAAAATTGTTTCGTTTGCGTACATAGTTCACAGCCTTGCAAATTTTTTCGTTCAGTATTATCTTCGGGAATCCCCCCTGTATCAGATAATTATTACAAGTTCCGGATATTTCGTTTTTGGAATACTTATTTTATCAATCCAATTTTTTAATCTGCGTGCAAAATTCAGGGATTTGCTGTTTGTGGGACTTATCTCCGTTTCAATTCCCCTGCTGACGGCCTTGAGTGCCCGCTACATAACGGTGTCGGCATGGGTAGTTCCCGCCACGCTTGTTATGCTGTCTGTAATTTACAACAATATGGGGCTTCTTATTTCCCTTGCCGTTTCAATAACTGTAACACAGGTTTACATTTGGATAAAAAGGCCTTTGTCAATAATTTGCATTGACAGCGCGGAATACATAACAAGAATGCTTTTTTTCGGAATACTTCTGCTGATGGCCGGTTATGTAAGCAAAGTCTATATGCACCGCCTGAAAGATATTGAAAGCAAAATAAGGGTGCAGAAAATACTGTCTGAAATTTCTGCGGATTTTGTCTCGGTGACAAGTGAAACCCTTGACAGAAAAATCTACAACCTGCTTTTTACATCCGGAAAATATTACAGGGCAGAGAGAGCCTTTGTTGATTTGTTCGCGCATAAAAAAGTTTTATATGAATGGTTTGACGGAATTTATGAGGATGAGATCGGGAAATTGCCGCAAAATAAGTGCAGTAACCCTCTCTGGGAAGATCCTGCCTCATTCGGCCGCATACTCTCGGTTCCGGAATCCATATTCTTCTCTGAAGAACGCGCTGCTTCCGTTCAGCCGGAAGATAAAACGAAACATTTGCTCACAGTTCCGCTTGAAGACCACAATACCGTACTCGGTGTTCTGTGCTATGTCTGGAATGCGGACGAAGGGCGTCAAAGTGTAAGATGTCAGAACGCTGTTGAAATACTTGCTAATTTGCTTTCCGTTGCCATTACGAGGACGGAGTCCGAAACGCGTATATTACATTTGGCTTACCACAACGAATTGACTAATCTTCCCAACAAAAGTTCCTTTGATATGTATGTAGATACGGAGCTTGAAAAAGGAGAAAAAAACGACCGAGCTCTGCTGCTTATTAATTATAAAGATTTTAAGCTGGTAAATCTCACTTTTGGGTATAGCTACGCCAACAATCTTATTAAAAAAACGGCGGAAAAACTCTCCGAATTCTGCGGAGAAAATTGCAGGCTGTTTCATATATCCATTGATAGGTTTGCGTTTTTTATAAATGGATACAATGATAAACACGAGCTTGAAATTTTCTGCAAGGATATTATCGAAACTATAAGATCATCATTTACCGAAAAGTTTTTGGGTATAAATATCGGAATTGTAGAGCTTTCCGAAGATCTGTCAGACGGAGATACGCTCCTTAAGTTTGCCCAGCTTGCTGCGGGGAAAGTTCGGGAAGACCTTTCGTTTGGTTATTGCTTTTACGATTCAAAAATGGAAGCCGACCTGAACAGAAAGGAAAAAATTGAATCCGAGTTAAGAAACTGCATTGCTGAAACCTCCAGCGGCAGCGGCATTTATCTTTGTTATCAGCCGATTGTGGACCTTAAAACGGGCAGGATCTTCGGTTTTGAGGCACTTGCGCGCATGAAGAGCGAGGCCCTCGGTCTTGTCGCCCCTCTTGAGTTTATACCGATTGCTGAAAGCTCTCAGCTTATTTATCCGATCGGTAATATCATACTCAAAAAAGCTTGCAGATTTTTAAGCATTTTAAACTTGTATGGCTTCTCGGACGTTAAAATTGCAGTAAACGTTTCCGCTATCCAAATTTTAAGGGACGAGTTTCTTTCTGATTTATTCAAAATTATAGACGAATATGCCATTTCTCCCGGAACTTTGCATATTGAGCTGACTGAATCTGTTTTCTCCAATAATTTTGATTTGATAAACAGCAAGCTGTCAGAACTGCAGGAAAAAGGAATAGAAGTTTTGATTGATGATTTCGGCACAGGGTACTCATCTTTTTCAAGAGTAAGGGAACTTAACATCAACGGGCTGAAAATAGACAAGTACTTTTTAGACAAGCTGCCTGTCATAGGTCCCGAAAAGGCCATTACCGGAGATATTATATCTTTGGCTCACAAACTTGGATACTATGTCATCGCCGAAGGTGTAGAGAGCAAAACTCAAAAACAATTTTTAATCGATAACGACTGCGATTATATGCAGGGTTATCTTTTCAGCGAACCGCTGACATCAAAAGAAGCGGTAATCATTTTGAAAAGTCAGGACTTTAAAGAAACATCATCGAAAAAATCTTCTGAGAATAACGGCTAGTATTCAGTTTTCATATAGGTAGCGCCAAAAAAGCTGAATTACAATCTTTGTAACGTAACCGCTCAATAATCCCCCGCCTTTAAAAAATCATCAGGAGATGAGAGAATACCTCAATAGCATACG
>JAAYWX010000263.1 GCA_012516225.1 Clostridiales bacterium | reverse complement strand
GTAGTTGGCAGTGCACTCGATGATCAAGAATTTATTAAGGCAATTGAAGATTTCGGATGTTTGGTTGATTCCGATTTTAACAGCTTCGGCATCAGATTTTTAAGTGATGAGCTAATATATGACGAATCCGATATCATGGGCTCTATTGCAAAATATTATATCTCGCATTCTTCCTGTCCTCGCATGATGGATGGGAGCGACGATATCCATGAATACATTTTAAATGCTGCTAAAGATTATGATGTCGACGGAATAATTATTGAGAGATTAAAACACTGCGAAAAATGGGAAAATGAATCGCAAATTCTTGGAGAAACCTTTAAAAAAGAGGGCATTCCTTATCTTGAACTTGAGCGTCAAGAGCGGATGTCTGCAAAAGGCCAACTTTCACTGCGCGTTGAAGCATTTAGAGAAATGATAGAGAGCAGGACTAAGCAGCCGTTGATCAAATAAGCTTCTTCACCTTACTACTGACACAATTTTGTTGCAGCATCAAGAAATCCCCCGCAGTTCGGTTAAAAGGCTTTGTTTATGAAATTTTTCTCTGCTTTTATATTGTCCCCAAAAAGGGCAGAAGCCCTCTGTTCGCCGTAAATGTCACCAAGCACGAGCCAAAACCGTCAAGGATATACAAGCCTATTAAAATTGGGGCAGTCTCTTGGTAGGCTGCCTTTGAGTATTTGAACAAATTCTTGGTGATATGAAAAATATGTTCTGCTTTGCAGCGGGTCGATGATATTAACCCACTCGTCCCACGGAATAATTTCATCCATAATATTCAGAAGTTTTTCCCGTTTCGTTGTCCGTTTCCGAAGGCTGTATTCATATTGCTGAAGTTCTGCTGTCTCATTCCGCTGCCAGATGTGCTTTTTCTTCTATTTATACCTATATAGTATCTCGTTCCTATCGTGGGATTAAATCAGTGCTTTTTTAGTGTATCTTATTATACTTGTACGAAATTTTAACACTGATTCCTTAACACTACACTATCATTGTTTTTTACTTAGGATCTATAGTTACGCAAATAAAACAGGAGGCATTAGATAGAAAAATGAGGTGTTATTGTGAAAAAAAAGAAAACTAAAGAAAAAAAGAAATTGTCATTAGGTACTTTAATAACTATTATGGACGTTCTTATGATACTTACCGTATCATCAATTTTTGCAGTACTTGCATGTGTAATGTCGTATAGAAGTACATCTACCTGTCTTAAAGAATCTATGACTCAAACGGCCGCTGTTGCTGCTGAAGCAACAAAAAACGCAATAGTAAGGTGCTATGCCATGGCACAGGAGATTGCCGATGACAGTGCACTTTACAGTGCCGATTCAACTGATGAGGCGAAAATTGCTTATCTGAATATGAAAGCAAATAACAGTGAGCTGGCAGGTATTAATTACTATAATATCGATGGTATACTTATTACTGATGGTAAAGACTATTCATCCAATGAATTTTTCCAAAAAGCTAAAAGCGGCAATACATATATTGCGTCTCCAGAAACAGATGCTGCAACCGGTGAACTTGTTTACTACGTTTCAACTCCCGTATGGAAAGACGGAATAAGCGGTTCATCAGTAGTTGGAGTATTAAATTTCCTGGTCAAGCAGGAAGTGCTTAACGAAGTCGTTAAAAACATAAAGATAGGAAAAAACGGTTACGCTTATATGGTCGATAAAAGCGGCCGTACAATAGCAGACCCCGATGTTCAGCTTGTAGCCAATAAAGAAAATCTTACTGAACAGGCTAAAGAAAATGAAACCTTGAAATCTTTGGCCGCAAGCATACGCAAAGGAATGGCGGGTGAAACAGGATTTGATAAATATATATTCGAGGGCGATAAAAAATTTGTTGCGTATGCTCCTGTACCAAGCACTGACGGCTGGAGCATTTTTGTTGAAGCGCCTGAATCAGAATTTACACAGGGCGTAACCCAGACTATTTATATTTCAATAGCTCTTCTTATTATTCTTCTTGTTGTTGGAACTATCATTACCCTTGCCCTTATCAAATCTCTGATTGTTCCGATTACAGTGGTCAAGAACAGATTATTCGGATTCGCAAACGGCGATTTTACCACTCCTGTTCCCGATATTAGTACGTCATCAATAGAGCTTGACAGTTTAAAAAACTCTATGATCCAGACCACGGAATACTCCAGCGCTGTTATAACTGACATTGACTATCTTCTTAGCGAAATGGCAAACGGTAACTTTGACATTTCATCAAAAGTTCCAGATAAATATATCGGAGATTTTGAGAACATACTCAATAGTTTCAGAAGCTTGAAAAAATCGATCAATGGTTCTTTCCACAGCATTGCACAGGTTTCGGAGCAGGTTTCTGCAGGAGCTTCACAAGTCAGCTTTGCTGCACAGTCCCTCGCTCAGGGAGCAACGGAGCAGGCCAGCAGCATTCAGGAGCTTTCGGCTTCCATTGCCGCTATTTCGCATCGTGTTAATGATAATGCCGAAGGTGCCGAAAAAGCAAAAGAGCTTACTGTGTCGACAGAAGCGATTATGCAGAGAAGCGTAAACGATATGGAACTTGCTCGTCAGGCCATGGATGAAATATCCTCAACGTCAAAGGACATCAGCAAGGTTATTAAAACTATCGACGATATTGCCTTCCAGACCAACATCCTCGCACTCAATGCCGCCGTTGAGGCGGCAAGAGCTGGAGCCGCAGGAAAAGGCTTTGCTATCGTTGCGGACGAGGTCCGTAATCTGTCACAGAAATCTGCAGAAGCTGCGAAGGACACCACGATCCTTATTGAGAGTTCCATCGAGGCAGTTGAAAAGGGAACCCAGCTTGTAAATAAGACAAGCACAGGTTTCGCCGAGGTTGCCACAAAAGCTTCGGAAATCGTTAAACTCATCGAAGAAATTTCCACTCAGGCGCATGAACAGGCTATTGCAATTTCTCAGGTCACGACTGGCATCGAGCAAGTGTCCTCCGTTGTCCAGATGAACTCCGCGACCTCAGAAGAAAGCGCCGCCGCAAGCGAAGAACTTTCCAGCCAGGCCGAGGCGCTTAAAGGTCTTGTCGGTCAGTTCAGGCTCACACAGGATTAACCCTAACCGCTTAATAATGGAATGGTTGCAAACAATTACCGGGACTAAGATTTTGAGCTCAGTCCCGGTAATTATTATTTAATTATTTCAAATACGCCACATAGCGGCCACAGATAGAGTACAATAAAGTTCTGGATAGTGTCAAGAGAAGTTCGCAATTTGTGGACTCCGAAAATAAATCAAGCTGCTTTTTGCAGCAGTGTCTATATGGATTGTGGGTTAAGATACGCCCTCGAAACCGACCAGTCCTCGGAGTATTCCATAAGGT
>JAAYWX010000026.1 GCA_012516225.1 Clostridiales bacterium | reverse complement strand
TAATCCCTCAGCCCGTTCTGTTCCTGTGCTTTCTTTGCGTGGTGTAATTCCCCCTGCCCGGGCTCCAAATGGATTGGCCACAGAATCAGCATGTTCTGACATAGCCTTCCGAAATTTCCGCTGCGTCCAATTCTTGAGACATTAAAAGAGAGCTGTTTCTCATATCAAATAGTTCAATTCGTACAGTTCCTGAATTTTTTCTATAATAAGTACCCCATTGAACCGATATGTTCTCAAGCCTCTGGATTTTAACTTTAAATTCCTGCTCCACGCAATTACCGGATACAAGTTCCACAGTTCCGGATGTTGCAGGAGGCATGCTCAGGTTCCCTCGGGAACTGCGCAGGCGAAGCTGTTCTCCCGCAAGAAAGTAAAAAGCAACCGCCATTGCGGCATATAAAATAATTATCCACAGGGCAACTTTTTTTATGAATGCGGCCCCATGAGAAGACATATTTAAACTCATATTTTTACCGCCAAATTTTTATAAATAATAATATTACAGCAATATCTGCCATCAAAAGATTTCGGATATGTTGTTGCTTTGTATATATTTTCTTTTCCCAGACATCCGCATTAAGATGTGGCAGAGTACCCTCAATCGCAAATATTGTGTTTATCCGCTAAATAATACTACAGAACCAGAAAATAGTCAATTTTTGGATTCATAAAACAATTATGCATAGAGCAAAAGTTTAATTTAACTTTATAGTTGTCTGTTTTTCAGAGCAGATACATAATGTTCCATAACTATAGGTAAAACCTCTGAAAGATTGTATTGGTATACAGATTCGGGGGCAGCTTCAGATAATTTTTTCATCAAGTTCGGATTGTTCATCAGATTTAGCACAATCGAAGAAAATCCATGCCGATCTCCATAATTATACAAAAAACCGTTTGCCCCATTCTTTATAAGGTCAGAGTGTCCTTTAACATTACTTGCTATTACCGGCAATCCAAAATGCAATGCTTCCATGACATTAAAGGGAAGCCCCTCACTCCTGCTGGCACTTACAGCAACATCCGAAACCTCATACCAGCAAGGCATATTATCTACAAATCCAGGCATTATGATCCTATTTGCAACTCCCAACCTTTTGGCAAGAGCCTTGCATTTGTACCACGACTCACCTTTACCCGGCAAAATAAGCTTTACATTCGAAGGTAAGTCAGTCATCGCTTCTATCAGCATTTTTTGATTTTTTCTATCTGAAAACTCTGCGGCATATATCATAACAAAGTCATTTTGGTTAAGCCCGTAACTTTTTCTGAAAAGTGCCTTATCAAATGCTGAAACGTTATCCAGTTTGCAAAAGTCAACGCCGACTCCGGGTATGTTGCGTATTGTACCAGAGAGGGCTTTTTTCTTTGCAAACTCATAATCCCAGCTATTCATTGTAAGAAGCACATCTGTCTGCCGTTTAGTTAAAATCTCGGCAAAAGTAAGAATTTGTTTTCTAATCGCCGGAGTATAGTTATCAAACAAATACCCATGAACCATATTTATTAACGGAGGCCGGTTTTTTAAATGTTTTACTGCAATTCTTGTGAAAAAAGCCGCCAAGGATGTATGGGTAATTATAAGTGAATATTTACAGCTTTTAATTTTATTGTGAAGGATTTTTCCTGCCAAGAAGTTCCTTGGAGATGACATCTTTTTCTCAAATGGCAGCCATATAACCTTGTCTGTATAAGGTATCTCTGCAACAGGAGTTCCACAGGCAACATGAACTTCCCACCCCAATTTTTGGAATTCCCTAAGATACGGAAGATGAAAGCTCAGTATATGGGAACTTGTTGACGCAGAAAAAAGCACAACAGGTTTTTTTATTGAAATCCCCCTCTTTTCATGCATCGACCTTCTTCTATTATATTTGACACTGTCTATTGTTTCAAGTAAAATATACCAATAGATTAGAACAACTTTGACGGAGGCCGACATGATTAAAGAAAACCAGCGACTGTTAAATCAATTGCATATTTTGTCTGACGGCATAATAGTGTTTCTGTCTATGCTGATTGCCTATTGGATAAGGTTTTATGTATTTAACGGCGCTATTAGCGTCGGACTGAGAACCACGGTGTATTATGCAATTTTATCTGGGTTGCTGAGTGTGTTTATATTTGCTATTCTCGGGATATATGAGTCTTTTCGTATAGCCCGAATTTACAAAGAAATTGGTCTGATATTCTCGGGAATGCTTCTTGTCACACTTGTTCTGCTTGCAGTTCTGTTTGTGCTGCATATGGATAACACTTCACGCTGGCAATTGGCGGTATTTTTCGGTGTATCAATCCTTCTTCTCTCTGCTAAACGTCTGATTCTTCGAAACATACTCTATAAGCTCCGCAAAACCGGTTTTAATCAAAAGCATATCCTTATTGTGGGTTCAGGCGAAATGGCGCAGCTTTATCTTGATAAAATAAACTTGCACAAAACTTATGGGTTTACGCCCATTGGATATATTGCAGATTATGATGTCCTTGACGGAGCAGACTATCTGGGCAAATATGACATTCTTGAATCGGTCTTGGAAGAATATTTGCCGGATGAAGTGGTCGTGGCTATTCCCGGTGAGGATTACGAGAGAATGCCTGAAATAATTTCTATATGCGAGAAATCGGGAACTAAAACTTCACTTATTCCGTATTACGCTTTGTATATGCCGTCAAATCCTCAAATTGACAACCTTAGCGGAATACCGCTGATTAACCTGCGCAGAATTCCACTTGACAATTTAGGGAATGCTTTTTTAAAACGTATAGTTGACTTGGCAGGCTCGCTTTTCCTTATTGTTCTTTTTTCCCCTCTGATGCTGATAACTTTAATAGGAGTGAAAATTAGTTCTCCTGGCCCTGCAATATTCAAACAAGAGCGGGTAGGGCTTAATAAAAAAACATTTAAAATGTATAAATTTCGATCTATGAAAGTAAACAGTGAAGAAAATACCGCTTGGAGTACTGATGTTGATGACCGCAGAAC
>JAAYWX010000262.1 GCA_012516225.1 Clostridiales bacterium | reverse complement strand
GTCTTAAGGTAGATGTGCGGGAAAAGTCGGACTCATACGTTATCGACGCTGAAATGCCCGGCATAGATAAAAACAACGTCAGCATTGACGTTTACGGCAATATGCTGACAATTACGGCAAACGTAAACGAAAACAGCGAGCAGAAAGATGAAGACGGCCGTTATCTGCGCAGAGAGCGGCGCATGAGTTCCTATAGGCGAAGCTTTACTCTTGATAATATCAAATCAGACGAAATAAAAGCGGAAATGAACAACGGTATTCTCACCATTGTATGTCCCAAAAAATCTGAAAATACACCAAACTATAAGCGTATACCCATACAATAAAATGCGCTCCGCCTTAAATCTGTCCTGCCTGCTATAGGCAAATAATCAAAAGCCAGCTTACTATATATTCTTCACCTTTCCCCGCCTATCGGGTTATGGGTAGAAATATAGAAGCCGGCTTTGCACTTTGTGCGATTTCAAAGAAAAAGTAAAGAACAATCCCCTCATCCAAGCAGCCTGAACGGCAAAATCCGGCTGCCAACTAAGGGGATTAAGACAAAATGTTTGATATTGGAGTCCGCCCTGCCAATTCTTCAGCAGTCTTGACTGCAAAACTGCTACTTTTTCTTCTGCGCTTTAATAACTTTGAGCCTGACAAATTCCTCTCTTTCCTTTTCCTCAAGTTCTTCGCTTATACGCGCTATATCGGCATCCAGACCTGGTATTACTATATTATGCAGGGCATTTGCGCGCTTCTGCGCTTTTTTTATAAAATACGCAAGCCTGTATATGCTGTTTTCAAGCTCGGCCATCTCCAGCGTCAGTTCCTTAACTTTGGCGAATTTTTTATAAGCCTCGTCAAGAGCGGATGTCGTCCCCACAAAACCATACGGCAAAACGTCCGTATCGGTCGGGGTTGAGGTCACTGTTGGCAGTTCCACCCCCATAACGCTGCGATACCTTACGCGTACAGATTTGTCCGGTGGTATAGCCATCGCTATATCCTCGCATCCGCCCACGGAAATATTGGCCTTCTGCAGGGCAAGGTATGCCTCGGAGAAGGTTTTGTCTATCCGTTCTTGAAGTTCATAAGCTTTGTCAATCAAAGACATCATCTCACGGATAAGAATATTGCGCTTCTTATCCATCAGTTCAAAACCTGTTTTGGCCAGTTCACGCGAGCGCTTTGCGGCCATCAGGTTGCCTTTGGTAGGCGGAAGATTTGCCATTCCCGGTCACCTCCCATACAGTAACAGCCAGCAATCAAAGCCGTTATTTGCTGCCTCTGTAATATTTGTCAAGCATCTTGTCGCTTACTCGCCCAAGTTCCTCTCTCGGAAGCATTGAGAGCAGTTCCCATCCCAGATCAAGAGTCTGGTCAAGCGTCCTGTTTTCTCTTGAACCCTGAGCAATAAATTCATTTTCAAAACGTCTGCCAAATTCCACATAAAGCTTGTCAATTTCGGAAAGTTCATCTTCGCCTATAACCGATGCAAGACTTCTTGCGTCTGCTACGGCACTATAAGAGGCAAAGAGCTGATTTGAAAGATCCGCATGATCCTCCCTTGTATACCCTTCGCCAGTACCGTCTTTCATAAGGCGGGAAAGCGATGGCAGAATAGCGACTGGGGGATAAATTCCCTTTCTTTCAAGGTCACGGGATAAAACAATCTGTCCTTCCGTAATGTAGCCTGTCAGGTCCGGAATCGGATGACTTATATCGTCGTTCGGCATGGTCAAAATAGGTACCTGAGTAACGCTGCCTTTTATACCGTGAATCATTCCCGCACGCTCATATATGGAAGCAAGATCGGAGTACATATAGCTTGGGAAACCTTTGCGGGAAGGAATTTCACCCTTTGAGGATGAAAACTCGCGCAGAGCCTCGCAATAGCTTGACATATCAGTCATTATAACAAGGACATGGTATCCATGGCTGAAAGCAAGGTATTCCGCCGCTGTCAGAGCGCAGCGGGGAGCGAGTATGCGCTCAATAATCGGGTCTGAAGCCATATTAAGATACATAACGACACGTCCGAGAGCTCCGGAATCCTGAAAGTCTTTTTTGAAAAATTCGGCCGTATCGTTCTTAACTCCCATTGCACAGAATACTATGGCAAACTCGTCGCTGCTGTCAAATGTATGCGCTTGGCGGACAATCTGCGCTGCAAGCTCATTGTGCCTCATACCTGCACCGGAGAATATTGGAAGCTTCTGTCCCCGTATCAGTGTTGATGTTGCATCTATGTATGAAATCCCCGTAAGAATACAGCTTCGAGGATACTGGCGTGAAACGGGGTTTATTGCGGAACCGTTAATGTCGCGGCGCTCATCCGGAAAAACTTCCCGCAGTCCGTCAAGTGGTCTGCCCGCCCCGTCAAAGATTCGGCCAAGTATCTCCTTGGACAGCGGAAGTGTTATCGGTTTGCCCGTGAAGTGGGTATTCACATGCTCCATGTCAATACCTTCTGTTCCTTCAAAGACCTGAAGCACAACCTTGTCTCCGTCAATTTTTATTACACGCCCGTAGCGTCTTTCTCCGCTTGCAAGCGTTATTTCAGCCAGTTCGTCGTAGGTGATGACCAAAACCCCTTCCAGTGCAATAAGGGAGCCCTGCATTTCCGATAATCCAGTATATTCAATTCTCAAGGCAAATCACCTCTTCTATTCATTTCCTGCCAGAACCTTAGCTATGGAATCATCAATCATCTTAATGAAATATTCTTTTGTCTGTCCTTCTCCCAACTCGAACTTCATTCTGTAC
>JAAYWX010000261.1 GCA_012516225.1 Clostridiales bacterium | reverse complement strand
CCTTTGAGCCTGTCCATAGCTTTGCTGACGGCTTCCTCAATTGAACTTGAGGAGATGCGCTCCTTGGTTATTATATACGAAATAACTTCGCTGTCCGTAGTCGTATGGAATATGCTTCCCATAAGCTCAAGCTCTTCGCGCAGTTCCGCCGAATTTACAAGATTCCCGTTATGCGCAAGTGCCATTTTCCCTTTTATGTGGTTGACGACGAGCGGCTGAGCATTGTTGCGGTCATTGCTGCCTGTCGTGCCGTAGCGGCAATGGCCTATGGCCATTTTTCCTTCTCCGAGCTTTTCCATTACGGAGGGGGTGAAAACATCGTTTACCAATCCGGTGTCTTTGAAGGAGGAAAAAACGCCGTCATCATTAACGACAATGCCGCAGCTCTCCTGTCCGCGGTGCTGGAGTGCGAAAAGACCGTAATAAACCGTTGCTGCGACATCTCGGGCGGCGTTTGAGTATACTCCGAAAATGCCGCATTCCTCATGAATATTGCCCATAATAATTATGACCATTCCTTTCACTGCTGTGAAGCTACGCAGAAATCCACCGTAAAGCCCTCTGCAGCAATGCCTCTCAGAGGCTTTTACAGACTCAGGCTTTTTCTCCGAGCAAACGTCTCATAACTTCGTTATATGCGTCCTCAACGCCGCCAAGGTCACGGCGGAAACGGTCCTTATCAAGCTTTTCATGGGTTTTTACGTCCCAAAGGCGGCAAGTATCTGGCGAAATTTCATCCGCAAGGACCATGGTTCCGTCCGGCAAACGACCAAACTCAAGCTTGAAGTCTACAAGCTCAATACCATGTTCAAGCATAAAAGCCTTGAGTATATCGTTAATTTTGAAGGAGTATTCTTTGATTTTCCTAATTTCCTGTTCCGATGCAAGCCCGAGGGCAAGAGCGTGGTATTCGTTGATCAGAGGGTCTCCAAGACTGTCGTTTTTAAGAGAGAACTCAATGGTGGGGGATTTGAATACAATTCCTTCTTCTACACCGTACCGTTTTGCAAAACTGCCGGCGGAGATATTGCGGATAATGACCTCAAGCGGAATAATGGAAACTTTTTTAACAAGGGTTTCGCGTTCGTTCAGCTCTTCGACATAGTGAGTGGGGATGCCGTTTTCGGAAAGTAGCTTCATCAGGCGGTTCGTCAGCCTGTTGTTTATAACACCTTTGCCAAGAATAGTGCCTTTCTTCTCACCGTTGAAAGCCGTCGCGTCGTCTTTGTAGGAAACTATGCAAAGACTTTCGTCGCTTGTGGCGTAAACTTTTTTTGCCTTACCTTCATAAAGCTCTGCGGTCTTTTCCATTGAATCGGTCCTCCGTTAAAAAATGATAAAGTTATTATGCGTTGAACTTGGCTTCAATTGCTTTGTTTTTCTCAAGAACGCTTTCGGAAGCGGCCCTGCGGCTGTCCGAAAGTTTTTTGGCGAGGGTTTCATCGGAAACGGAAAGTATCTGAATAGCAAGAAGGGCGGCATTTTCAGCTCCGTCGATAGCGACCGTTGCGACAGGTATGCCTGAGGGCATTTGCACGGTCGACAGGAGAGCATCCAAGCCGTCCAAAGTAGAAGATTTTATAGGTATGCCTATAACAGGCAAAGTTGTATTAGCTGCAATAGCACCGGCGAGGTGAGCCGCTTTTCCGGCAGCGGCTATAATTACGCCGAAACCCTTTTCACGTGAATTTTTTGAAAACTCTGCAGCTTCGGCAGGTGTACGGTGCGCAGAGAGCACATGAACTTCGTATGGTACGCCGAATTCCACAAGTTTGCCAATCGCTTTCTCGACAACGGGCAAATCGCTGTCGCTGCCCATTATGACAGCTACTTTCTTCATTAGTCACCATTCCTTCAAAAATAAATTTCGAACTTTTGTGGCTGATTCAATTGTATATGGAGAAATATCTTATATTTCAATTTTAAACGAACCAAAATTTTGGGTCAAGAAAAAGAAAGACATTTCAGATTAGAAAAACTGATGATTTTTACAAGAAATAAACAGAAATTTT
>JAAYWX010000260.1 GCA_012516225.1 Clostridiales bacterium | reverse complement strand
TGCCGGTTTATGACAAGCCGATGATCTATTATCCGCTTTCAATTTTGCTCGAAATGGGTATAACGGATATTCTTATAATAGTCCCGCCTGACGAGCAGGAACAGTTTGAAAATCTGCTGGGAAGAGGGGAAAACTTCGGAGCCAGCATTTCATATATAAAGCAGTATGAGAGGCGGGGGATTGCGGACGCCTTTATACTTGGGGAGGATTTTATAGGAAAGGACAGAGTGTGTCTTGCGCTGGGTGATAACATATTTTTCGGAAGAAGCCTGAGCCAAAAACTAATCTCAGCAAAAAACAGTGCCTCCGGAGCAACGGTGTTTGGTTGCTATATGGATGATCCAAGGCCTTTTGGCGTTGTCGAATTCGATAAAGACGGGAAAGTAATAAGCATTGAGGAAAAACCTCAGAACCCGAAATCAAACTATATAGTACCCGGACTTTATTTTTACGATAACAGGGTGTGCGAGATAGCTAAAACGGTTAAGCCATCTGCCAGAGGAGAGCTTGAAATAACATCGGTAAACAATGCTTATCTTGATATGGGAGAACTGAGCATTGTTCCGCTTGACAAGAATATTACATGGTTTGACACGGGAAACTCGAATACGCTGCTTGATGCAGCCTGTGCAATAAGACAATATAAAGAAGAAACAGGCGAGGAAATAGGCTGTCCTGAAGAAGTGGCATACAGAAGCGGGCTTATATCCTATGAAAAGCTTTTGACAATTGCAGAAAAAATCAAAATGTCGGATTACGGGAAATATCTTATGGATTTTGCACTGAACAGCAGAAAAGAAGTTCTCGTTTAGACATTACTAAAATTTATAATGTTGTAAAATTTGACAAAAAGGACGCAAAAACCGGAAAATCCCTTAATTTCTAAAAGTTATATTTAGCACTTTGAGGATTTGAAACCGGTTTTTAGCGTCCTTTTTTATTTGTATATGCGAATAGCAGATGAAAAAACAGATAAACCTGCACGCTAAGCTATCTGTATATTGTAGTACTGCCGTTGATGGTATCATCTATCGAACGTGCGAGGACATCTTTAGCGGCATCGACATCCCTTGCACGTATTGCGGCACAGAGGGCATCTGTACGCTTTCTCATTACATCAAAGCCGTGAAGACGGAAGAACCTTTCAAAAAGCGTTGTGTTGGGTGCTTTGAATGAATAGAATATTAGAGGCAGAAGAGTGTTCCCTGAAAAAATGCATAGCAGATGGTCAAACTCAAAAACAATTTCTGCCGCCTTTGAACAGTCGTTTGCAGAGTTAAGCTGGCCCGAGAGAGCAAAAAGCTGCTTTACCTCGTCATCTGTAATCTTGGGAATCGCAAGTTCAAGTGCAAGTGCAGTTAAAACTTTTCTGATCTGGAGAATGGAAAGAATATCGGCGTTCGGAAGTGTCCCGCCGTTGAATTTCATTATAGATACTAAAGTGTTAAGTTTTCCTTTTTTTCTATAATCGGCAACAAAAGTGCCATATCTTGGGACTATCTCAAGAAAACCTTTATCGGCAATTTCGCTAAGCCCCGCGTTTACAACACTCCGACTGATTTGCATAGATTCAGCGAGCTCCCTCTCCGAGGGGAGCTTTTCACCTATGGCGAGTTTTCCCGAAAGAATCATGTTTTCAAGTTGCTCCACAAAAAGCTCTTTAAGCGTCGGTGCACTGAGTTTGGAAAATTCCATAAAAAACAAACCTCCTACTCTCTGGTTGAACCAAATACCACATGTGTATTATATCACAATGTAAGGGTGAAATGCAAGCGGATTTGCTAAAAATATAACGTAATAAACAGTGATTCGTTGACACTTGGAAAAGAGCATGATATCCTATCGGCAGGGTTATTGGAGCAACCAGAATGCTGATTATACACTGCACCGAGTATGCTTTATTTAGTGACGGCGAAGGAGCCGCATAGCGGAAAGCGCCGTGCAGGACGGAGATTAAATTAGACCAAGAGTATGGGATAATAATGAAGAGAGGGAAGGTTGAAGATGGAACACAAACAAAAAGTTCTGGAGTTTGCCAACAAAGTGGGCAACAGAAAAAACGGCGCAAAATCCGGAATGTCGGCATCCTACACATTGGATGATCCCGAATACAAGATTCTGGAGCCTGTGGTTACGGATGAGATGGCAGAGGTTGCGCTGGGGATGGACTTCCGCGTACGCAAGACAGCCGAAGAAATTGCCGAGGCATGCGGAAAAGACCTTGAAACTACAAAGCGCTGCCTTTATGAACTTGCCGATGCTGGTGTATGTTTTGTAAACAATATTGACGGTGTCGATAAGTTCTGGTATGATTCATGGATACCGGGAATTATGGAGATGATGGTGAACCATCCCACAAACCCATACAAGTATCCGCAGATAGCGGAGGCTTTTGAAGAGTATGGCAGGGTCAGGGGACCTAAGTCCGCAGGAGCATTTCCCGTCGGTGTCGGTCTTATGCGCGTCATACCCGTTGAAAAGGCTATTGACGGAAATTCCCGCGTCTGCTCTTATGAGGAAATTTCAAAATATCTCGACGCGGCGCACAAATTTTCCGTTTCAAACTGCTCTTGCCGCACATCCCGTGAGATTTTAGGCGAAGGCTGCGGACACCTTAAAGAGGATATGTGCATACAGCTTGATCATGCTGCGGAATACTATATCCGTACCGGCCGCGGCCGCGAGATAACCCGCGAGGAAGCCTATGAAATAATCAGAAAAGCTGAAGAAAACGGCTTGCTGCACCAGATTCCGAATACTGACGGTTCAGGAAAGACGCACGCCATATGCAATTGCTGCGGCTGCAGTTGCTATGCTCTGCGTACAAGTACGATGTTTAAAAACACGGACATGTCGCGCTCTAACTATGTTTCAAGAGTCGACAAGGAAAAGTGCGTTGCCTGCGGACAGTGCGTTGAAAACTGTCCGACAAACGCTGTCCGGCTTGGACAGAAGCTTTGCTCAAAGAAACCCGTGGTAACGGACATTACAACCAAAGTTACCCCGCGCGACTATAAGTGGACCGAGGATAAATGGAATAAAGATTACCGCATAAACCGCAAGAATGTCGTGGATACGGGCACATCTCCATGCAAGACGACCTGTCCTGCCCATATAGCCGTACAGGGCTATATTAGGCTTGCGGCTCAGGGAAAGTACAGAGAAGCTCTTGAACTTATTAAAAAAGAAAATCCTTTTCCCGCCGTCTGTGGACGCATCTGCCCGCACGCCTGCGAATCCGAATGTACGCGCGGAGATATTGACCAGCCCATAGCTATCGATGAAATTAAAAAATTCATCGCCGATCAGGAACTGAAATCGGATGTACGTTTTGTGCCGCAAAATCGCCACAATTACAGCAACAAGAAAATCGCGGTGGTCGGTGCAGGCCCTGCAGGACTCTCCTGTGCGTATTATCTTGCCCTTGACGGCTATTCCGTCACGGTATTCGAGAAGCAGGAGAAGCTCGGCGGGATGCTCAGGCTCGGAATCCCGTCTTTCCGCCTTGAAAAGGACGTTGTTGAAGCTGAAATAGACATACTTCGTGAAATGGGTGTTGAATTCAAGACTGGCATCGAGGTCGGCAGGGACGTAACTCTTGACCAGTTGCGTTCTCAGGGATATAAGGCGTTTTATCTTGCGATAGGCGCGCAGGCGGGAAGAAAGCTCGGTATTGAAGGAGAGGACGCGGAAGGCGTTATTGCCGGAGTAGATTTCCTGCGCGATGTCAATCTCGGAAAAGATGCTAAACTTTCCGGAAATGTTGTTGTTATCGGTGGAGGAAACGTTGCGATCGACGTTGCACGTACGGCAGTCCGCGAGAATGCAAAAACGGTCAACATGTACTGCTTGGAGAGCGCAAGCGAAATGCCGGCACTTCCCGATGAAATTGAAGAGGCAAATGCGGAAAACATCGTTATCAACAACGGCTGGGGCCCGAAACGCATAATTGTTGAAAACGGCAGGGTAACCGGCATCGAGTTTAAAAAATGCCTCTCCGTTTTTGAAAACGGCAGGTTTGCGCCCAAATATGATGAAAATCAGGTGATTACCGTTCCTGCGGATTATGTGCTTCTCTCCGTAGGTCAGGCCATTGCATGGGGAAGTCTGCTTGAGGGAAGCAAAGTGGAACTTGGCAGGGGAAATACTGCCGTTGCAGACGGATTTACATACCAGACGGCCCAGCCGGATATCTTTGTCGGCGGTGATGCCTACTCCGGACCTAAATTTGCCATAGATGCAATTGCTGCAGGTAAGCAGGGAGCAATTTCTATACACCGCTTTGTACAGCCCGGACAAAGCCTTATTTACGGAAGAGACCGGAGGGAATACCGCGCACTCGATAAAGACAGCGTTATTGTCAGCGGGTATGATAACACGCCGCGCCAGAAAGCGGGGCACAGCCCGGAATCCGCAAAATCTTTCAGGGACAACCGCCTTACGTTCACAGAAGAGCAGGTGAAGAAGGAAACGGAACGCTGCCTTGGCTGCGGAGCCGCTATTGTAGACGAATATATGTGCCTCGGCTGTGGACAGTGTACGACAAAGTGCAAATTTGACGCTATCCACCTTGAGAAAGTTTACGACGGCGAAGGCGTGGCTTTTGAAAAGATGAAACCGGTTGTCGTCAAGACTATGATTAAGCGACAGGGCAAGATTGCGGTCAGAAAGGTGAAAGATGCTCTTTCCAAAAAAGAGGATTAAAATAAATTAAGGCAGGTATAATCTTATGCATGAACTTGGGATAGTTATGGAGGTTGTTCGCGTGGTGGGAAACCTTGCCCATGAACAGGGAATCGACGAAGTGGACACTATCGTGTTGCAGATAGGAGAGCTCTCTCCTGTTGTCCCCAAGTACATCGAAGAGTGTTATCCTGCTGCTGTAGATGGTACTTTTATGGAGCAGACCAAGCTGGAAATTGAAATGATACCCGGCAACGGTTTGTGCCGAAACTGCAATACCGTATTCAACATATTGTCTGAAAACGGTGCTTGTCCTAAGTGCAGAAAAAAAGATTTTGAGGTGCTCAGCGGAACGGACTTTTTCATAAAGGAAATCCGCGTACCGGAATAAGTTCAAAAACAAAATAATCTTAATTATCAGGCAGGTATGGTATCTGCATAGTTCTTATCCAGAAGCCGTTCCGGGGAACCTTCTCTCACCCGGGGCGGCTTTTTGGCTTTGCGGCAAGAACATTACCGCATTCCTCGCCGTAAACATAGGGCGGAGGTTATATGTAAAAAGTGAGGAGTATAACAAAAAAGCAAGAAATCCTCCGCATAAAGCGGAGGATTTCTTGCCGTATTTGGGTGGGAGATTCGATAAAACTGCCCGCCCGCTATTTTATAGTTTGCTGTTTGCCGGCTTCATCTTTGCCTATAAAAAATGCACCGATAACCATTATGACAGCAAAAACAATCAGATAGTATAAAACCGCAGTTTTCTGAGAATAAACGGCGGCAAAGACCATGAATATGCATCCGCAGAGAGAAAGCAAGGGCATCAGTATGCGGTTGAAAAATCCAAGCTCCTTTTCTTTAACCATCATCATGACAAAAATCGGAATGTAAGAGGCGTATATTGTGACGATCGGAAGTTCCGAGGTGTCGAACGAAAACTTTCCAAACCACAGGGGATCTGCAAGCTGTGCCCCATAAAAATAGAGAAGCCAGAAGCCGCAGAGCAAAAGACCGAGAACAGAAGAATTTGTGGGCATATTTGTTGTGCGGTCAACTTGCTTGAAAAGCTCGGGCTTAGGACCCTGTCCTCTTACCGCAAGAGAGTACATTCCGCGTGTGCATCCAAGCATAAGGCCGTTGAGTGTACCGAGACATGATATTACCACGAATACAAAGAGCAAAGTTCCGCCAGCCTTGGAGAAAACTGTTTCAAAAGCCATCTTTGCGCCTTCCCGTCCACTGTCCATCATGGCTTGATTGGTAACTCCGCCTGTAAGACCGATATAGTAAAGAACATAGATCAGCACAACTGAAATAGTGCCTATTACAAGCGCGAGAGGAAGGTTTTTCTTTGCGTTTTTTAGCTCGGCATTTATGCTTGTTGCTATTATCCAGCCTTCATATGCAAAAGAAGTGGCGACGACTGCCGTAAATAATGCTTTTCCGGTACTCTTCGCAGGATCTACTACCGTTGTAAAGTTTTCCACGGTCATTCCGTTCATAAGACCTGCTATCAGCCCTACGATACCCATAAGAAGAAGGGGGATGACCTTGATTACAGTGGCTGTAACCTGAAACTTTCCGGCAAGGACAGGCGACAGGGCGTTGACGGCATAGCTTGCGCAAAGATAAAATGCGGCAATTGCGAAAGCTTCACCGCCGGCTTCCCCAAAACCGAAAAGAACGCAGGTGAAACGGGCACTGACCCATGCGAGAACGCCTGTTAGAGTGGGATAATATATAGTCGTCATAAACCATCCGACCATATAGGCATATTTCCCGCCCATTGTTACTTCGGCATAGTCGACAAGACCGTTTACAAAGCTATAGCGTGTTGCCATTATTGCAAAAGTATAGGCGCATACAACCATTATAGCTCCGCCGATAATCCATGCAAGAATGCCCAGTTTTTGATTTCCGCCAGTTACATTCAGGATTTTCTCCGCCTTGAAGAATACGCCGCTGCCGATCACAATGCCGACGACCATTGCGATTGCTACCGGCAGGCCGTATTT
>JAAYWX010000259.1 GCA_012516225.1 Clostridiales bacterium | reverse complement strand
TTGACATGATGGTTATAAGCAGCTCACCCTTGCCATCGAAAGTGAAAATATTATCTTTTTCAAAGTAAATCTCTGTACCATGCTCCTTAAGCTTGCGGACGCTCGTCAGGCTGTCCACGGTATTGAGTGCAAATTGGATGACTGATTTTGTTACAATAAGGTCAATTTTTCCGGCGAGTGCGTCCTTAGCAATCTGCTTGAAGCCGTCACGCTTTTTTTGTGTTAATCGCCGAGATGCCTTCATCGGTATAAATCCCAATGAGTTCCCAGTCTTCGCGGAATTGGATATATCGGACATGGGAATCCCCCCCGCGCCTACTACAACTATTTGAAGCAAAAGAAAGCGGACTACCATTCCCGCAAGGCGGAAATATGCGGTGAGAATAAAAAACCGGCGGCATTCTCGGACATCGTAGCATGAAAATTTTTCTGCGGCGTAAAGGCATTTTTCTTAGCAAAACCACAGTATTTAAATGCATGAATCAAGGAGCTTCAGCTTCTATGATTGTCTGAAATAAAATAAGAAAATATCGCTTGGAGCATAAACTAACATCAGGTCAATTGGCTGAGAAGACAGATATTAGTCTTTATTTTGAATATGGGAAAAATTGATAAGTGTGCAATTGCTCAAAACATAGCTGTTTGGGAAAATAGAACATAAAGTCCCTCTTGAAATTATAGTAAAAACAGTCTATAATTTCCATGCAAAGCCAATATGTGTATATATTTCTAATTTATAAATTTCAGCATCGAAAATAGATAGAAATGCTTTATATAGTATAGGGCGGTGAGAAGATGGGGCTTAACGGCAATCAGCAACGCACCATTGAAGAATTATATAAGCAAATGTATTATCCATTATCGGCTTACGCCCAAAGTACACTGAATGACCGTTTACTGGCTGAAGAAGCTGTTCAGGATACATTCAGGATTGCGTGTGCAAAAGCCAACGATTTTTTATCCAGTCCCAATCCGAGAGGCTGGTTGTTGAATACGCTTAAATATGTTATAAAAAATACAGTTCGCAGCCGAGCATACCTAAACAATATGATTGTTTCAACCTCGGATTTTGATGAGAACATAATTTCAACGGATACAGATGCGCCGGATATTGATTTTTTATGCTCAGATATGGCGGATAATGAAGACTATAAATTGCTAAAAAAGATTGCGCTGGAGAAGTATTCTATGCTGGAGGCTTCGCAAGAACTTGGGATATCCGTAGAGGCTTGTAAAAAACGAGTTCAACGTGCAAAGAAGAAATTGAAAAAACATTTTATAGAAATAAATTAATCCTATGTGTCCCCAAAACCATAGATAAATACATATACAAAAAGAAGGGGTTGCATTGATGCCTGAATCCAATGGGAACAAACATCGGGATTACTCGATATTTGACAATATGAGCACGGAAAATTTGGAAGATATTCTTAGAGCTGATTTTCAGTTGCCGAATGGAGAGGATTCTGACACAAATGCCATTTTATATATAATTGAGGTAATCGCAAAACGAGAAAAGGAACATCCTACCGGGAGATTTACTGACGTTCAAACCGCTTGGGCGTCATTTAATGAGCATTACTTGCCATATGCTGAGAATGCTGAACCTCTGTACGACTTCGAGGATATAGAAGAACAAACAGGTATCAAACAAACGCCCTTTGTGAAATCCCTTCCGTCAATGAAAAATCATCGTCTATTGCATATCATATGTGTAATCGCGGCTATAACTACTTTGCTGCTGGCCGGAACTGTTACAGCAAGTGCCTTGGGTTTTGATCTATTGGCTGCCATCCCAGAATTGGCAAAGGATATATTCGGATTTTCGAATGCTGCTGCCAACGCGCAAATAACACAGGAACCAAGTGCAAGCTCTCAATATAAAAGCTTGCAGGATGCTCTTGATAACTACGATGTTACTGCTAAGCTTGCCCCCACATGGTTTCCGGAAGGGTATTCACTTGAGAATATTGATGTTAATGAAACACCGGCACAAACAATTATCCATGCAAAATATAGTAACACGAGCAGTGAGATTTCGGCCAATATCAATATTGCATTGCTTAAAAACAACCAATCCGTACATATATGAAAAGGGTAGTGACAATGTGCAAAAAACGGAATTGAGCATTATATAATGTCGAACCTATATCGAACAAATATCGTATGGTAA
>JAAYWX010000258.1 GCA_012516225.1 Clostridiales bacterium | reverse complement strand
TTTAGAATAGCCCTCCCCGTACGCGAGCTGCGCCGCCGTAAGGTCATTCTGAGCTTCGGCAATTTCCGCCTGCTTTTTGCTTATAGCCGATGCTGTCTGAGAATCTCCTCCCGGTGGTGACATTCCGTTCAACTTGTCCTGAAGTGCCTCGACTTTTGCCTGCTGAGTTGCAATTTCGGCTTTTGCCCTGTTTACATTGGCTTTTGCGTTTGCAAGCTCCGCTGTGGAAACAATATTTGCTTCCCTATCAGCTTTTGCCTTGTCAAGAGCCTTCTGCGCAAGCTGTATATCGCGCTTTTCCTTTGCATAGTCACTGTCGCTCGCATTTATAAGTGCCTTCTGATAGGTGAGCACAAGCGCATCTAATGCATCCTGTGCTTCCTGAACCTGCTTGCTTTCGGCTTCGGCAAAAAGGATAAGCGTATCTCCCACTTTAACCTTGTCTCCCACTTTTACCGGTACGGATAGAATTTCCCTTGCCTGTGAACTCTTTACCTCATAGTTTTCATTTGCAGTAACCGTCCCTGTTCCTCTTATTTTCGCATTAATCGAACCGGACTGAACATACTGCGCCGCAACCTCAGGAAGCGAGTGGTTCATTATAGTATTCGAAAAAAAGGTTAGTACAAGCATGACCGATAGAAAGATTATGGCCGCATTCTTTACCCAACCTCTTTTCTTCACTTTCTGTTCTGTCATAACCTGCCGTCCTTTCAAATGGTTTACATAATATGTTTGACGAGATTTTCAGCCTTTGACCGAACCGGAATGTGTAATGCCTTCGACAAGAGCTTCCTCGCCGTGCAGGAAAAGCAGCAGCGACGGTATCATATATATAGTGGCAATTGCGAAAGCAAGCCCGATTTCTCCGGTATTGATTGTAGAGAGGAAAACGGAAAGCGGCTGTTTTTCAGCATCCGGCAACAGTACAATCGGCTGCTCAACCATATTCCAGTAGTCGATAAAACAAGAATAGCTATTGAATAGAGTGCACTTCTGCACTGAGGAAGGCATATCTTGGTAAAAATCTGCCACTCTCCTGCTCCGTCAAGCTTTGCCGCCTCTATAAGCGATTGTGGAATTCTGCGCATAAACTTCGTAAGCAGGAAAACGCTGAAAGGTGCGAATCCTCCCGGGAGTATAATAGCCCATCGCGAATTTAGGATTCCGAGCCAGTCTGAAACAAGGTAGTTTGGAACCAGTGTAACTTGATATGGCATAAGCATCAATATAACATAGAAAAAGAACAGGAACGATTTAATCTTTCCTCGGTAACGGGTAAAGCTATATGCCGCAAGCGTAGCAACTGCAAGCTGCATAAAAACTATCGGAACAACCAGAAATACTGAGTTCCAGAATTTCAGCAGATATTCTGGACTTTTTATTAGCGTCGTTATGTATTGGCTGAGCGTAACTTTGTCCGGTATGAATTTCAGATTTACCTTTTTTGAGATATAAGTTTTTTGGGAGCCCGACACGTTTTCGAAAACCGCTCCGTAGTTTGCGGAAATTTCCGACTGCGACATGAAAGAATTTGTAAACGTAAGAACTGTAGGCAAAAGAAACAATACTGCGAAGAAAGCAGCAAGCAGTGTCAGTGCCCCCCTGCCAAAATATCTTTTTTTCTTCATCCTTCCACATCCTTCCCAAGCTTATCCTCAAAGATGAAAAGAAGGGCTATTATAAACACCATGACTGCAGCCATAAGCACAGCCGCGGCGGAGAGTTTCTGGTAGTCAAGAGATTTGAATGTGTTGTTCATAAAGTGCTGGAGCATATACAGGCTTTCGACGGGATATTCTCCCGTAAGAAGATAGACTTCCCTGAAAACTTTAAACGAGCTTATAAGGGACAAAATAGTAACAAACAGGATGGTCGGTGAGAGGTAGCGCACCGTTATGTTCTTAAATTTAAACCACGGGGTTGCTCCGTCAATATCCGCAACTTCAATAAGCTCTTTCGGGATGTTGTTCAGTGCGGCCATAAATAGAATCATATTGTATCCGAGGTTCTTCCACAAAAAAAGAGTTATAACGACAATCTGGGCATACTGTGATTTCATCCAGTCTATCTTTTCGAATCCAAAAATAGCGAGAAAGTCGTTTAACGTGCCGTTGTTGCTGAATATAACCTGCCATATTAAAACTACGGATGCAACCGGAACCATCATCGGGCTGAGGAAAAAGGTACGGAACTGGCTTTTAAGAGGTATGCGGCACTCAAGCATTTCTGCAAGAAGAAATGATAGCACGACAGCCAATGGAACGGCAACAACTGAAAATGAAATAGTGTTCTTTGCAGCGGTTTTGAATGCTGAATTGTTCAGCAATGCAGCAAAATTTTTAAAGAAAACCAGTTCGTGCTGTATAGGGTTATTTATAACGGAATAATAAACAATAACAAAGAAAGGTACGATGAAGAATACGGCAACTC
>JAAYWX010000257.1 GCA_012516225.1 Clostridiales bacterium | reverse complement strand
TATGAGATCGCGCCCGCGCAGGCAGTGGGAAAGCTTCACGCTGCCTATAAGGCTGCGGCATACAAACCCGTCAGGTTCCAGGGCGGGCTTGGGGCACGCAACTATCGTTTTCAGGTGGAAAAACTGGATCCGGATTTGATGGACTTCAAACATAACAGCGGGTTCTTCTTTGAGTATGATGCCAATGAACTGAATGAAATCCTGCCGGTATGCAATGAAAAATGCCAGACGCTGACATATCTCGGAATGAACCGGGATGACTTGTCAGACTTTTTAAGAACGGCTGCCCCCAAAGGTATCGACCGCGTGGTGCCTGTCGGCAAATCCATGGATTTTGGTCTTGTTTGGGACGGCTATGACCTGATCAGAACGCTGTCCAGACGGTATGTCATCGAGTAAAGGGGCATGTTCAAAATGCGAATAAGTGGGGTTGTTAAAGGCAGGATTGGGAAGATACTCGTCGTATTGGCGTATCTGCTGCTGTTTTTTCTCTGTACAGAACTGTTTTACAGACAGTCAATAAATTATACCGGCGGGTATCCTTCGGACCTTGCAGATCATATCAGGTTTGCGTTGGACGACAATGTAACAAAATACAGCATACTCTTGCCGGTTTTTAAGTTGCTGTACCACATCAATGGTACTACATTCTACATCGCAATGCTGCTTTCAATCATGGTATGCGGAACAGTTAATATGACGTTCCGACTTATTCGTTATTTTGTGCCCAAGTTGAACGATTTTGTTGTTCAAGTATTCGCGTTTGCCGTAAATTTGGTTACGCCTTTCTATATCCCTTCTCTTAATAGTCATCGGTATTTGGGGCTGCTCAGCGGAACGATATGGCACAACCCGACATACACCGCGATGAAGTTTTTGGCTGTTGCTGTCTTGGTTGTTTTTTTCCGCATTTATTTTAAAAAAGAAAAGGCCAATATCTGCGATTGGATTTTATTGTATGTATTATTATGCGTTGTCACTATCATAAAACCCAACTTTGTTTTGGCATTCGCTCCTGCCGTAGCAATTCTGGCATTGATCGATATTATTCGCAAGGAAATAAAATGGGGAAAAGTGTTCGCTTTGGGCTGTTCGTTTTTGCCGGCCGCGCTGGTGCTGCTTTTCCAGTATAATGTTCTTTATAATAACAATGATGGATCTGGCCTAGGCTTTTCTTTTGGCTATGTAATTGGCCATTATGCCGAGCATCCGTTTGCGGCCATTGTTCAGTCGGTTGTTTTCCCCATTCTGGTATTGGCAGCTAATATAAAAAGCTTAAAAAAGGATAAGGCTTATTTATTGAGCTGGGTTATGTGGGGCATCGCACTGCTGCAGTATCTGTGCTTAATTGAAACAGGAGGAAGGCATCTGCATGGTAATTGGGGCTGGGGTGTATTGTTTGCTACTTTCATATTATTTGTCGCCTCGATCAATAGATTGATGCAAAACATTTTGGAGTTACAAGAGTTTAAAAAGCCGCGGAAGAATGGTGAGCCAGTTCTGCCGGCTTTTGCGCCAGCGCCACCTGTCGCCGTACTGAGGAATATATATTACGCCATCACGGGTTTGGTGTTTGTTTTGCATTTTTATTTTGGTATCCGATGGCTGTGGATCATTATTCATGGCGGGCATTATATCTAAGTCTAGGTCATGCTACACGATGCGGCAAATATGTTATTGCTCTGCGCAGCTTAACCCATAATGAAAGGATAAATGCAAGATATGATAATGAGAAAGGAAAAAAGGAATCAAGCAAGCAGCGGCCTGCTGATGAGCGATATACTTGAAGAGCGGCTGTCTCTATGCGTTTTGCTGGTGATTATGGCCGTTATTTCAATATACAATATTGTCTTTAACGATGCCTATCTTGACTCTGACAGTATTGCAAACATCCGGTATGCACAGGCTGTATGGGAAAGCAAAAGTCTTTTTCCGGATTATTGGACCGGCTCAACCGGCCTGATGCTGCCTAATCTGATTATTAACCTTCCGGTTTATGCTATCTCTCAAAATTTGCTGTTCACTCACGCTGCTTACAATATCATAAGCCAGTACCTGATATTGGTGTCTTTGATCTACCTGCTCAGATCATTCAACTTCAGAAAAGCGGACGTATACCAGGCATGTATTGCTGTGATGGTTTCGCTTGCATTAGCGTGGGAGGCTTCCTTTTCAATAATTCGCTACACAGTATATTCTCATTTCTTTATTTTGGCTTTCTTAAACTTGGGTTTTATAAACAGGCTCAGAAATGAAAACGTTCAACGATTTAAGAAGACCAAAATAGCGTTACTATTTGCGGCTGCTCTTATAATTGGAATGAGCACGCCCCAGTATTTTATGATGGTGACTGCTCCGCTGGTGGCATTCTGCGCGTATCATTGGATCAGGAAGCTGCGGATAAGCCCGAAGCCCCGGCTGGAACTCAGATTGACATTATTGAGCACTGCATTGTTTGCCACTAGCTTTATCGCTTACGTCATCAGCTATAAATTTATTATGCCGAGAGTTGGTGTGCCCGGCATGGAGTCTGCGCTGATGCTTTCCGACATGAACTCCATTGCTGAGAAGATGCTGCACCAGCTAAATGTTTTCTTTAATGTATATTTAGTTGGTAATGTTCCTATATTCTCAAAAAGTGGCTTGGGCTCATTGCTTGTCATTCTATATGTCCTGGTATCCGTGATTTGCCTGATATGGATAATAAGGAGAGACCAGACAGAACACAAAGGTATTATCATCTATATCGGAGTATCACTTTTATTCATCTATTTTTATTCAGCTTTTATTGCTTTGCCGTTTACTACACGATATTTTGCTTTCATTCCGCTGCTCACGTCATTGTCTGTTTCAATAGCAGTGAGCAAAATTGACTTGCCCGGCTGCTTGAAAAAGGCGCTTCGATATGCTGTGGTGAGTTGTTTTGTGGTTATGTTTATTGCATTTTCGTATTTTCATATCAGAGATTACAACGGGATAAAAGCGGAAGTGGCTGTATTAAACAGAGTCGGCGCTTATCTCAAAGAACAGAACTGCGATATGGCTCTGGCCACATTTTGGAATGCCGGACGCCTAACCGGAGTTACCAACGGCGAAATCAATTCTGGAAATATAAATACAGACTGCACTATCTTTAACTGGCTGCTGGACAAGCGTGTTTTTGATGGGGCGAATAGTGAAAGGACCACGGCTGTTATATTCACAGACGAAGAAATGCAGGCAATATCTGAGCAAAATATCGAGAGAACGAAAACAATACTTGATACAGCTTATATTGAGGAGAAGATTGACAGGTACAATATTTTTATACTGCCTGAGATGCCCGTCTGTTTTTTTGACATGCCAAGTGAAATAGGTGATACGGCGGTTAACGATATCGAAAAAACTATGGTTTGGACAGGCGGGAGGTTTAATAAAGACCGTGCGTTCATAGCGACCGGGCAGGGAAATTACAACATGTATGGGCCGTATATAAATGTTCAGGAAGGTACATATCGGGTTGAGGTTTCTTACGAAATCTTAGACAGCGATAGTAAGGTTTCCCCCGGAAAATTTGATATCGTGGAGAATTTTGGAAACGTTTTGCGGGCGGAAAAGAATTTGGAGCAGGGCCAGAATACTGTTGTCATTGATGAAATCAGCTTTAACAATGCTCAGTATGTCGAATTCAGAGTACTGGTCAACCCGGGATATACGATCGCATTAAAGGACCTGACGATAACCCGAATCAAGTAAGATAAAACTGCCGCGGGAAATATCTGTATGGAAAAATATGCAGCGGCAGCCCGTACTGACGTTGGAACCCGAGTCGGAGGAAGCAAGATAAGAATGAATTAAGTTCCGGCATATGGCGTTCATGACGCAGTTTCCGGGAGAACGTCAGGACACGGGCTACATGTTTTGAAAGGAGCGAACAGTTTGAAAAAGGTGCTGATTACGGGCGGAGCGGGCTTTATCGGCTCCAATTTTGTGAAATACATGCGCCGCACGCATCCGGACTGGCTATTGGT
>JAAYWX010000025.1 GCA_012516225.1 Clostridiales bacterium | reverse complement strand
GGTGGGTACTCTTCCTTGTTTCGCGCTTTGTACGTACCCAAAACGCGCCCGCGACGATATGGCGTCACCTTCTCCCTGCGATACCGCGCTCAGAAGCGTTAATTGAAACTCGTTTTCCCTCGTCGCAGTGAAACCAATATTGATAAAATGCAGTGTTATACCGCACTCTATCAGCTTCCGGAAGCTCTGCAGACTGTCGACAGTGTTGCGTGCCAGCCTGGTCGCATCGCGGAAGAGTACCACATCAAACAGCTTCTTTTCTCCGTCCGCAAGCAGCTGCTGAAAGCCTTCCCGTTTCTGGATGCTTCTCCCGCTTTTCTCATCCGAATATACGGCGACGAGAGTATAGCCTCTCGATTTGGCATATTCCTCAAAAAACCTGGTCTGGTTTTCAAGCGAATCCAGCTGCTCTTTTTTCTTTGTGGATACGCGTGCATATGCGGCTACCCTCAATGTTTTTACCTCCAAATGGATATGTAACTGCGCCTTGCTATCATTACACCGCTTTGGTCTTATCTTTATCTTTCATATCGTTCCTGTACCCGGAACTAAGTTCCTTTGGTTTTATCATTGAGCTTTCCAGTTTGTTCTTAAACACATACGTAATGATTGCGGCCAGTTCTTCGGCTAATACCGACGGTGGATTCGGGTCCACAAATCGGCAGGCCAACTTTGTTCTGGCCAACCCTAATCGCCCTCCTGTCTATAGTGTTTTATAGACAGTACCCGCGAATTGGAAAAAATGCAAAAACAAAAGCCAAACTCAATAGGTTATTTATATCTTTTTTTGATAATAACTATATTTCTTCGCCCGTATCTTTTAAATAGAAGATTGGTCTGAATTTGCAATTAAGCGCTTCAGCAATAGCCTCTAATTCTGCTTGTGAAAAATTATCTCTGGCCATTTTATTTGAAAGGTTTTGTCTTGACTGCCCGGTTTTCTCAGCCAAAGCGCCTAAGGTCATATTTCTTCTCCTTAGCAATATTCTTATTTTTTCACTTGTCGTTATATCCATGCTTCTCAACCTCCCTACCTAAATAAGATTATACACGCAATAGTTTCTAAAAGCAAAACATTTTTATAAAAATAAACTGTAGAATTGCAATTAACTATTGACAAAAGTCACTATATAGTGTATAATGTCATTGATAAATGAAAGGAGGAAAAAATAATGGATAAAAATGAGTTTATGAGTATCGCAGCAGGGCTTAAGCGGCCCGGAATCAAGGAACTAATCGACTACCTTGAGACAACAGACTTCTTTGAGGCTCCGGCCTCGACAAGGTTTCATGGCGCGTATAAGGGAGGACTGGTTGAGCATTCGGGGAATGTGGCTGTCATTTTGAAGGCACTGACCGATGTCAATCATCTGTATTGGGAGGATGAGGAGAGCCCGTTAATTATAGGGTTGTTCCATGACGTATGTAAGGCGAACTTTTACGGTACGCAGATGCGCAACGTCAAGAACGAGATAACCAATCAGTGGGAACGTAAGCCGTTTTACATTGTCAAGGAATCCTTCCCGCTCGGCCACGGTGAAAAGTCGTGCTTTATCATCAGCCGTTACGTTAAGCTGACTGATGAAGAAGCCATGTGCATACGGTGGCACATGTCTGGCTATGAACCCAAGGAGTCCTATGCGGCGCTGTCTCAGGCTAAGCAGTTTTATCCTAACATCGTCTGGACGCATCTCGCCGATGAACTTGACTGCGCCGAGGCAAGCATGCTCAGGGCAGCCATATAGTTCTGGGGGTGATATATGGTATAACAGTTCTAACAGCCGTAAAATACTACGGTGCGCCAAACAAAAAGCAGCTTGATAAAGGGCTGCTCTTTTATTCGGTTAAAATATTTATTACTGTTACATAATTGTTTTGCAAGGTATTTCTGTATGTAACGAAAAAACAGATAGGTAAGCAAGAAGCCCAAGAGTACAAAGTGCGATATAGAGCTGAATTGTTATAGATGGCTTTTTAAATCCAAAGGGTGCACTATTGTTAGATTTTCCAGTTCCTCTCCCTTTCCAATTTCCTGTTCGCAAAAATAGAGAATCATATGTGATGGGTAAGATTTGTGTTAATCGCAAAACCTGCTGACATATAGTTGGCGTATAAATAACGGAGATATAATTCGCGGAATCAGAAGTAGAAAAACACATAGGTAAGAGGGCGGCGAAGAAAGAGGCATGGAAGCAGAAAGCAAAGACGACGAGGCAGCATATCCTAAGAACACAGAGAGAGCGGCCGCAATTCCCTTCCCATATCCTTGCCCAACTCCAAGCCCGTTTAAGCCTCTCTATTAATGCATGATAAGTCCGTTGTAGCGTCATAATTCCACTTTCACTCCAAAAGAAGTGGCAAGGGAAGCTCCATGCCCCTTGCGCGGCTCGAAGGCCGTGCTTCTCCCTTGTCGCACATTTTGATACATGAAGACCAGACCGATTGAAAAGATTTGGAGGAATGTGGGTAGGGAGGGACTGAAATGATATGATGATAAGATGAAAAGGTTGGTATGGAATATAAACAGGAAGAATGGATAGGGGGCAGATATGGCTTTTCTGCTCCCCGCCCGATGCGGCAAGGGCCGCAGTCCCTTTCCTTCTTGAATATGCAGGTTGAGCGCTCCCTGCCCGAATCCCTTCGAAGCGGCGGGAAAGTCTACTCCTTGCCCATATTCTAACATAGGCTTATTATGGAAATTAAGGCAGTCGTGCATTAGGAAATGACGAGAGAATCGCAGGAGGCCTTGGGAAATGGATGCGGGTAAGAATATGGAAGGGAGCTCTCATGCTCCCTTCCCAGCTCGGCTTTGGCTGAGCCGCCTCTTTCGATTTCACTTGTATATTTTAAACTTGTTGATTTTGTTTGTATGCGGATATGATACGGATGTGGAAAGGGAACTTTCTAAGGTATTAGTCAGATATCTTTTCGGATTCAATTTTTGGTTTATATCATGCTCTGCGGCCAATGCCGCGCATGCCTCATGGATTTCATATCCAGATAAAACTTTAGACAATAAAAAATAGATGCGAAGGGGGAAAAGATTCAGCCTGATGCAACGAAAAATCAGTGGCTGGGGAGGTCAATATTAAAGATATGTACCATGGGAGAGCATATCTATATGATATACGGGAGCATACGGATATGTACTACGTAGTGCACAAAGATATGTAATACGCTTACATATTGATATACTACGGACGTGTAATAAGATTGCATATTGGTATGCTCTACGGCGTACAAATCTTGTTGTTCTAAATCCAGCTCCGGTAATGAAGAAAACTTTGAAGCTGACTGAAATTACGAGGTATAAAAAACTATTCTTCATTATCGGTTCCCAATCCGAATCCATATGCATGTTCAAATTTCCTCGCCTGCATCCCGTCCCTCTCGTCGTCCGAATCCCGTCAATGGAAATTTTGGATTTTAAAAACCAATATCTTACCAGCGTTAATCAAGGCTTACAACCAAGCATTTTAGGGTTGTATCAGGCTTTTTAAGGGAAAATATGGACGTCTTGGGGCTAAAATTGGATTTTTGCTTCCGAACGGCTTAAATCTTGGATTCTCTTATGATATGTTGGTTTTTCTTATGAGTACTATAAAGGAGGTTTGGATTTTAAAATCCAAAATTTCGTTTAAAATCTAACATCGTTGTATAGTATATTACTGTGC
>JAAYWX010000256.1 GCA_012516225.1 Clostridiales bacterium | reverse complement strand
TTTCTATCTCGTCAAGAAGTATAACGCTGTAAGGCTTGCGGCGTACCTTTTCGGTAAGCTGTCCCGCCTCGTCATAGCCCACATAGCCGGGATGTGAGCCGATAATCCTTGAAACGCTGTGCTTTTCCATAAACTCGGACATATCGAGGCGTATAAGCGATTCCGGAGAATTAAAGAGATCTTGAGCAAGCCTTTTGACAAGTTCTGTCTTGCCGACACCCGTACTGCCGACAAAAATAAAGCTGACGGGCTTGTGTTTTGCGGACAGACCAATCCGATTTCGCTTGATTGCGGCGCAGCCTGTGTCAACGGCTTCATCTTGACCAACGATATGGCGTTTAAGGCGCTTATGCAGATCAGAAAGCCTTTCAAATTCGTCCTCGCGGATACTGCTTGCCGGAATTTTTGTCCACAGTTCAATAACGCGTGCAAGGTTGTCAACGGTCAATTCCGGCCTGCCTTTTGCCCTCAAGCGCATCTGCTCATCCGTAAGCTGGAGGCACAGGCTGCGGATTTCGGCAAGACGGGCAAAATTCCCGTTTGATGTATCGGACAGAAGAAGTTCGCGTTCTTTGTCAAGGTCTTTAAGCTCTTTGTCTATAAATGCCATTCTCTCAATATCCGGATTTTTGAGATTGACATCTGAGCAGGCTTCATCGATAAGATCTATAGCTTTGTCGGGAAGATAACGGTCTGTTATATAGCGTTCGGACATCGAAACGGCCTTGCGGCACATCTCCTCTGGGATGGAAACACCATGGAAGTCCTCGTAGTAATGGGCTATGCCTTTGAGTATCTCGACGCTTTCCTCAATAGAGGGTTCGGCAACAGTAACGGGCTGAAAACGGCGCTCCAAAGCAGAGTCCTTTTCAATATGTTTGCGGTATTCGGTGAATGTGGTTGCGCCTATGACCTGTATTTCGCCCCTTGAACGCGCGGGCTTGAGAATGTTTGCGGCATTCATGCTGCCCTCGGCATCGCCGGCACCCACAATGTTGTGGACTTCATCAATGACGAGTATAATATTGCCTTGTTTACGTATTTCTTCAATGAGCCCTTTCATGCGGCTTTCAAACTGCCCCCTGAACTGCGTTCCCGCAACGAGAGCAGTAAGGTCAAGAAGCAAAACTTCCTTGTCAAGAAGTTTATAGGGAACTTTCCCATCGGCAATACGCTGGGCAAGGCCTTCCGCTATGGCAGTTTTCCCCACACCGGGTTCACCTATGAGGCAGGGATTGTTTTTCTGACGGCGGTTTAATATTTGTATAACACGCTCGATTTCTTCCGTCCGCCCTACCATATTATCAAGAAGACCCTCTCGTGCGCGATCAGTTAAGTTTATGCAGTAATTGTTAAGAAACTTCAGGTTCTTGTTGTTCTTGACATACTGCTCCTTCGTTTCGCTTTTTGGGGAATGGTTTTCATAAGGGGGCTGAGGATATGCAGTATTTAGCGGATTAAAACTGCTGTCCGCGCCAAAAAGCCGGTTAAGGTAGGGGAAAGTGGTCGTCTTTCCAGCCTCATTATCGTCAAGATCGAGGCTGTCTATATCTTTCAGGGCCTCAGTTCCACCTATTGCGGCGGCCATTTCACTCGTAAGCGTATCGAGGTCGTCATCAGATATGCCCATTTTAGCCATTATCTCATCGACGGGCTTAATATGAAGCTCTCGAGCGCATTTAAGGCAAAGACCCTCGTTTTTGGTTTCCCCGTTTTCAATTTTTGAAATAAAGATTACGGACATGTTCTTTTTACAACTGTAACAAATTGAAGGCTGCATAATTTCTTCTCCTTAAACAATAAGAATGTGGTTTTAAATAGAGAGGAACACGGACAGAAAGTTTATTTTTAAAAACAGTGAGGTCAGAAGAGTGTGCCGCATTTCCTCTTCAGGAAAGAGCGCGCCGGAGAACTTCAAAACCCATGCGATTATAATACAATATACTATGCCCGTTACTCCGCCGACAACGGCACCGCCGACGGTATTCAGTCTCTCCCTGTCGGGGATTTTAACGCTTAGATTAAAAATATTCCCCAAAACTGTAAATACAATCAAAGTAAGTACAAAAAACAGAATAAACGCGACCAAATATGTAAAATAGCTGCATGTTATATCAACTATTGCCGAGGAAAGAGATATTCCGTTTTTTTCGCTTAAGCCAACGGCCTCATCAGCCATGGACTTTGCCGAAGAGGTGTATGCTCCCACTTTTTTGAAACTGCTTTCACAAAGCCTATGTTTTAAATCCGGGTATTGCTGCAATGCGTCCTCAACAGACAGTCCGGCAGGGTTGCCGTCAAGCAGTTCGTCAAGACTGTCGCTTATTGCTCCCTGAGAACCATCCATATAGCCGCTTATAAAAGGCCTTACGGCCGGTTTTACGGCAGGGGAGAAAGTGTCCGACAGCAAATCACCTACATATAGAGATATTATTATTGCCAATATGGTTCCTATGCACATGACAAGCCCTTTTTTATAGCCTGTCCAAGCACACATAAGGATAATAATAAGCAAAACTGCCTCCATAGCGATGTTCATAACTTACCTCACGTTGTTGGGCATATGCAGGCTGCCCATTCTTTATATAAAAGATATTCTCCGTTCCCTGCAAAACGTAAACCGTTATTTTTAGGTAAATTCACACTTTTGACCATAATGGGAAGAAAGAAGAAGTATGCTGCTCTTTGGCATGAGAACTGCGGACATTGAACCAGGAACAACATGATTTTTCTTCTGAAGACGCAGATCGTCACTGTAAAGGGCGACGCTTTCGGCGTCAAGGACGAGCAGCTTTTGTTTATGGGAAGAAAGAGAGAGAGGTTCGCCGTCAAGAAGTATGGTACCGAGTACTTTCCCGTCCGCACCGAAGCTTAGGAGGGAAACATCGCTTCCGGACACATATTTGCTTAGAACAACAGCACAGAATTCGTCACTGAATTCATAATTGGCAAGATAGTTTTCCTTAAAATTATATATGGACAATTCTTTTCCTCCGCTTCCGTAAAAGCGGATGGATTTTTCCGAAAGAGCATATAAATTTCCGTTTTTGGCGAAATGAATTTTAAATGCAAGTTCATCAGGAATTGAAATCGAAGCGAACTCTTCCTCACTGTCCAAGTGCATAAGATGTATTATACTGCCGGAAGGGCCGACGCAAAGGACGGCAAGGGTCCCATTGTCGGGTGATACTGCGGCATCAAGCGTATATCCGGAGCCGGAGTACCACTTGTATTTAGGCTCCAAGTCGCTTCCGTATACGGTAACGCTGCCCTTATAGCCGGTTTCCTCCTCAGCAACGGCGAAATAGCCATTGCTGTTGACCGTAACGGAGATTATAGCAGAAGTTCTGTCAAGTTCATGGATTTTGCCGTCTTTAAAAATACGCAACGTTTTCCCGCCGACATCAAAAAAAGCACAGCAGGTTTCGTTGCTGCATACTGCGGGGTTAACCATTGAAAAGACTTCACGGGAAACGGTTTCTCCGCTGCTGTCAAGAAGCTGCAGTCCGGTTGTGGAGGCGATAGCCAGACTGTCTCCCATAGGCGAGAAAATTTGTTTGGAGCCTGTTTCGTATGTAAACGGTTCGCTTCCCGAAACCGTTTTGGGTTCGCCGTTAGAAAATGCGCCTATAACGGAAGAAGAAAGCCTGTCCCTATACAGAAAAATGATGATTCCTATAAGAATTATGAGGACAGTCGCCGCGGGGGCGGATAAATTCCGCTTCTGACCGCTTTTTTTTGCATGTTTGGAACGAACCATATTTCAACTCCAATAAATAGCAGAATCAGACAGCCCTTAACCGCTTTTGCCTTGATTTTGCCGTAAGCCTGTCAAAGGCAAAGAAGCGTATATTTTAAAATAAAAGGCATGACAGTGCATAAAATTTAAAGCCGCAAAGCGTTAAAGCACCGCATGTGAAACGGGCAGTCATAAATCGCATGCGGTCATTATAGCATATTTTCTGATAAATAAATAGATTTTTTGTTAAGAATATAAAGGCTTATTTGGAAAGATACTCATTTTTTCATCATCTCGCCGACTATGCCTTCATACCAAATGCGTGACATATAAAGTCCCTGAGGGGGCATCGTAGGGCCTGTAAGTCTGCGATCCCCGCTTTCAAGAAGCAGGGGGATGGATTCCGGACTTAGTTTTCCGAGCCCGGCATACACAACAGTTCCCATAATTGCGCGGACCATGTTGTAAAGAAAGCCGTCCGCACAGATCCTGAGGGTGATAATATCTCCGTCTTTTTCGATTTCGCACCAGTGTACAGTCCTTACCGTAGTTTTTGTATCGGTTCCTATACTGCGCACAGCGCGGAAGTCATGTGTACCTTCAAACTGTTTTGCTGCTTTTTTCATGCGCTCTTCATCCAGCGGGGAAGGGAAAAAACAGGCGCGGTTTTCAAGAAAAGGGTCGCGTATGCGGGAGTTGTGGAGTTTATAGACATACTCTTTTTTTACGCATGACAAAATTGCGTTGAAGTCATCCGGAGCCTCGACAGCGTCAACTGCAGCAATATCTGACGGAAGGCGCGAATTCAGCGCGAGGGGAAGTCTGTCTGCCGGTATTTTGGAGTCAGTTTTGAAATTGGCACAGTAGCGTAGCGCGTGAACCCCGGCGTCTGTCCTTCCGCAGCCTATGACTTTTACGGGATGTTCGCATATTTTAGAAAGAGCTTTTTCAAGCGTTCCGGCAACCGAAACGTCATTTTTCTGAACCTGCCAGCCATGATAGCGGGTGCCGTCATAGGCAAGGCGAAGAGCAATATTTCTCATAAACCCAACCTTGCAAGATATATTATGCCGGCGAGGAAAACAACGGATAGAGAGAGCGTGACAATATCCGCAGTTGTCATCCGGAGCTTTTTCATACGCGTCCGGCCTTCTCCGCCGTGATAGCAGCGCGATTCCATAGCCGTTGCAAGTTCGTCTGCACGGCGGAACGCACTGACAAAAAGAGGAACGAGAAGTGGAAGGAGGGCTTTTGCACGCTCCGTCAGCTTCCCTGTTTCAAAATCTGCGCCGCGCGCTTTCTGGGCATTGGATATTTTATCCGCTTCTTCAATAAGCGTTGGTATAAAGCGCAGAGCAATGCTCATCATAAGCGAAAACTCATGGACAGGGACATTTATTTTCTTGAGAGGATTCATAAGAAGCTCCATCCCGTCCGTGAGTGTCATCGGTTTCGTGGTATAGGTGAGAAGGAAAGTTCCGGTTATAAGCAGCATTATCCTTAAAACCATAAAAACAGCAGTCTTTAGTCCGTTTGAAGTAACAGTAAAGACCCAGAAACTGAACAGCTCTTTTCCGCCCTTTGTGTAAAAGAGGTTTAAAACCGCGGTAAAAACTATAATAAAGGTAATGGGTTTCAAACCTTTAAGAAGGGATGAAGGCGTGATGTTGGCCACGGCGACGGATAAGCAGAGGAAAGTCAGCAGAATTCCGTAGGTTACATATGATTTGGCGGCAAAAAGCGCGATTATATATATAAGAGTGCATATAAGCTTTGTGCGCGGATCAAGCCTGTGAATAAAGCTGTTGCCGGGGAAGTACTGACCAAGGGTTATGTCTTTCAGCATATGCCGCCCTCCTTTTTCAGAGAAAGTACGGCATCTCGGAGCTGCTCCACTGTATAGCAGGACAGGGGAACGTCTATGCCCAAATCACGGAGCCGGGCCGCTATATCCGTTGCTATAGGAACGTCAAGTCCGATGCTGCGCAGCTTGTCGGCATGCGAAAAAACTTCAAATGGAGTATCGTCCATCACTATATGCCCGCTGTCAAAAACAACGAGCCTTTCCGCTATACGTGCGATGTCCTCCATACTGTGAGAAACAAGGATAACCGGCGCTCCGGGTGCTTTTCTGTAGTCTGTTATATTTTTAAGAATGCTGGCACAGCCTTCTGGATCAAGTCCGGCTGTGGGTTCGTCAAGGACGAGAACTTCAGGGCGCATAGCGATTACTCCTGCTATGGCTACACGTCGTTTCTGACCGCCGGAAAGCTCAAGGGGGGAGTTATCAAAAAGAGATTCTGGCACGCCGACAAATCCGGCCGCCTCATATACTATTTCTTCAATTTCCTGCTTTGAAAGCCCCATGTTTCGCGGACCGAAAGCAATATCCTTAAAAACAGTTTCTTCGAAAAGCTGATATTCCGGGTAC
>JAAYWX010000255.1 GCA_012516225.1 Clostridiales bacterium | reverse complement strand
CTTCAAATAATGCTTTGAAGCTTTCGGTAACCGGCGGTCTGAATATGCCTTATTCTGTCACAATAGCCGTTATGAGATTGTTGTCCGTAACGTCAAACGCGGGATTAAAGCATTTAACACCGAGCGGAGCCATTGGCTTGGCATAAAACATGGTTTTTATCTCGTCGGGATCACGCTCTTCAATTTTTATGTCAGCTCCCGTTTTGCTGTTCATGTCTATTGTGGATGTGGGACCGAGAACATAGAAAGGAATCCCGTAATGCTTGGCAAGAACCGCAACTCCGCAGGTACCTATCTTATTGGCGGTATCGCCGTTTGCCGCTATGCGGTCACAGCCCACAAAAACGGCCTGAACCCATCCGTTGCGCATAACGGTGTTTGCCATATTGTCGCAGATAAGCGTCACATCTACTCCGGCTTTGAAAAGTTCATATGATGTCAGTCTGGCTCCCTGCAAAAGGGGACGTGTTTCATCGGCAAACACTTTGAATTTCATTCCGCGCTCCGTACCAAGAAGTATGGGACCGAGAGCCGTTCCGTAACGCGAAGTGGCGAGAGGTCCTGCATTGCAGTGCGTCAGAATTCCATAGCCGTCCTTTACAAGGCTAAGCCCCAATTCCGATATACTGCGGCACATTTCGATATCCTCATTGTGGATTGCTCTGGCTTCTTCAAGAAGCCGCGCCCGCAGAGCTTCCCCTGACAGAGCGGAATTTTTTTCAGCAACGGCAACCATCCTTTTCAGCGCCCAGCTTAGATTGACAGCCGTCGGACGTGATGAGTTAAGATAATCCGCCTTCTTTTTAAGCTCCTCACAGAAAGCATCGCCATTTTCCGCTTTTATCTGAAGCGACAGCACATAAAGGCAGTACCCCGCACAAATTCCAATTGCAGGAGCTCCCCGTACTTTCAGAAGTTTTATAGCATCGTACATTTCCTCGGCTGTATCGAGAAGTATTTCCTTCTCTTCGTTCGGCAGAAGCGTCTGGTCAACGACATACAGCTTTTTTTCTCTCTCGTCGTATCTTATGTTGTCCATAAAAGAGTCACTTCCTGTTTATTTTTATATAATACAATAAAATTATATACCGTTTTCCATTTTAAATCAACATTTGAGGAAAAATATAAAATCATTTTCAAAATCTGTCTTACCTAATTATGTTCAAATCCTCATTTTAATTCATCTTGTCTGCTCATCAGCTTCTTTTTTCATAATCTCATCATAAAATACTGCACCGATAACACCGAAAACAAGAGGAGCTAATATTCCGGCGGTCACCGCAAGCATTATAAAAATCACTCTGAAAATAATGCCCATATAAGGTATGTAAGAAAGCAACCAGAAAATCAGCAGAACAGCACCGATGCAGGCAGTTATTGCAATATCCGTACCGAACATTTTACCGCGCCATCCGCTTGTCTGCTTCATGGATTCATGCAGTGCGTCTGATGCTGAAATTTCCGGAGATGCCAGAAGAATGTATGGGACAAATCTGTAAGAATAAGCCTTTATGACCGCAAAAACAATTCCCGCTGCCGGAATAAGAGCCCATATAAAAACCCACAGAGCCATCCAAGCCATGCCGCCGCAGAAATGCGGGAAGTTTTTAAATCCTATGAAAAGCTGCTCCGGACTTATCTCTTTTCCCCTATATCCGTCAAGAAAAACCGATGTCATTCCTACACTCAGAACAAGGATTAGCGGAATAGATATAATAGGCAGTATGCTTAAAACCGCCGCAAGGGCGCACAAAAGCAAATATAAAAGTGAAATTCCCCAGAGCTTTACAGGCTTATCCTCCAGAAATTCGAAAGACTTTGAAAACACCTCACCTACAGTCGGATGTTCGGATGTCTTTCCGTACCTTGTTCCAAGATTAGGCGGGTAGCCCATATCCGGCTTTGCCGCATTGTTGGACGAATAATATTCGCCGCCGGACGCCTCGCCTTCCCAAAATCCCTGATGAGGGTCAGTCCGGTGCGTTTCGGTGTTCAAGAGCGCAGTTCCGCAGAGAGTACAGAATTTCGCGGAATCGTCAAGGTTTTTCCCGCATTTGGGGCAAATTATCACAATAACTCCTCCTTTGCTGTTTTTTTAGTATATTTAGAAGTTAAACGCATGAGGCAATATGTTAAAACCGCTTTATATTATAGCACTCAAGTCAAACAAGAAAAACGTCCGCTTTATTCCGTATGGCAGCATAAAAATCGGGAAGACCGCTTTTAGGCGTTCTTCCCTGCCATTTTGTTCCCGTTTTAAAAGATTTATTATACACCGCTCCATCTGCACTGATTTTCAAAATCCTCCTCACTGATTAGAGGCGTTGTGCAGATTTTTTCCTTGAGCCATTCCCTGTAATCCGGATGGGCAATTTTTATGAGGGCTTTTATACGGTCTCTTAAAGTTTTCAGATATATGTCCGCTAAACCGTACTCTGTTACGACGTACATAACAAAGTTTTTCAAAGTGGTAACTATCGAGCCTTCCGGCAGCCATGGAACCACATTGGAGTGTCTTGCTCCTTCGTGGTCTATGTATGTTGAGCGCAGGCAGATAAAACTTCGCCCTCCTTTTGCCCTTATGGCTCCGTATGTATAGGCAAACGACCCTCCCGTACCGCTGTAAGGAGTCAGTCCTTGCGCTTCTGAACAGCACTGCCCGATAAGGTCAATCATAAATGTGGCATTTATCGCTACAATATTGTCCTGCTTCATTATTTCAAACGGCTCAATCGTATATTCAAGGGATATGAGATTTGCTCTCGGATCCTCATAGCAAAATTTAAAAAATTCCTCGCTGCAGGCGCCTGGACTCGCAGCGGTAATTTTAGTTATAACCCCTTCCCTGCAAAGCTGTGCCATATTGTCACAGGCCACTTCCGAATAAACCTCAATATTGCCTATAGATTTAAGGTTGGCAAGTATTTCTTCTCCCAAACCTCCGAATCCTATCTGTATTTTGTCCCCCGGGTGTATGTATGGAAGTATATACGAGGCAATTATCTTGTCAATCTCCTGTGGCTGTGCCGCCGGAACACCTATCAGCTCCGTTGGGTTTTCCACAATATAATCAAATTCCGTAATATGTATACTGGTATCCCTGACGTCTCCCTTAACCGGACACAGGCCAGTAGGATCGATAAAAGCTATTTTTTTCTTCAGTTCCGGTCTTTGCGTTATAACTTTGTTGACGCTTACTCCATAGCTGCCGACATTACAGTATCCGTTTTCATCCGGCGGGCAGATTTGTATAGCCAGAGTGTTCGCTCCATAGACGAATGGTCCCTGCGCAAGCTGGTCATAATTAAATCCGCAGTATTCCATAATCCCCATTTCACCAGATATGCGCTCAAGCGGAAGGCAGAAAGCGCTCATCAGCCTGAAATGTTTCTTTGTTTCAGGGTCAAACAGCATCTGAACGGGCTGGACAGCACAGTTGTACATCAGCATAATGTCATAGTAATCATATTCGTTCATATGGGTATACATCTCTTCAAGGAGGGCATAAGGTATCTGCGTTGCCTGACCTATCCAGACTCTGTCGCCCGGAACAATTTTTTTTGCCGCTTCCGAAATGCTTATCAGATGTTCTTTGTAATATTCTCTCCAATCAGTCATATCAATCCGCCTTTCATAAACTTTTTCCTCATGCTCCGTCTAAAAATAGATAAAAATCAAATCCGGCATTGAACCATTTGTCTAAATAATACCAACAGCTTAACAAAAAATACTAATAATTTGTTTAATGAGCATATATAAAAGATATGAAATAAGATTTATAATATCAATGGGATGATATTTATATCATATTTATTATGATTTTTTATCCTTGTCTTTTGATACTTATAATTGTTCTATTATATAAGTTGCACATATACATGAAAGAAAAACGGATAATTTTCTGCCACCGTTTTTGTTTTAGCTTAAGAGTATTACAAATTAGGCGGCAAATTTTCTACATTCAATATTTTAGGAGGGGCGCTTATGGAACTTCGCGACCTTAGGTACTTTTGCCTTACTGCCGAAATCGAGCATGTTACAAAAGCGGCAGATAAATTGGGGATAGCCCAGCCGTTTTTAACAAAGGTAATAGGTCAGATTGAAGAAGAAATAGGAACACCGCTTTTTGACAAAGTTGGAAGGCAGATTAAGCTTAATCGATACGGGGAAGCGTTTTATCTGCAGGCCAAAAAAGTTTTAGCCTGTATGGATAATCTTTTTGCCGAAATGGATTATATGCTCGACCGCCCCGGACGCAATATAACCCTGCTGTCAAATACAGAAGCTTATACATCAGGGCTTATTGTGGACTTTATAAACAGCGGGTTCAATTATAGTCTTTCGGTTTTTTATGCACCTCAAAACGGAATAATCGACGCCCTTAAAACAGGCGAAGCGGATTTTGCACTGACTTGCCCGCCTATAAATGAGGGCAGTTTTAACGGAATAAAAACGGAAGTGGCGTTTTATGATATAGGCTGGATTTTGCTCCCTCCAAAACATCCTCTTCTTAAGAAGAAAGTTATCCGGTTTACAGATCTTGCGGGAGAAAAACTTGTAACCAGTCCAAAAGGTTCGGCGATAAGATGGAAAGTGGAACCCTTATACGAAAAATACGGCATGGGTAATCAGATGTAAGTTGTTAGATTCGCAGACTATGTTCATAT
>JAAYWX010000254.1 GCA_012516225.1 Clostridiales bacterium | reverse complement strand
GGTTAAATCTTTGCGCCGCTGCTTTGCCACCATATTAAAAAATCTATACAAACAATATACATTATATAATCCGCAGGCAGTATTGTCAATTTATTGAATAGACGGCAAAGAATTCGAAAACATACAGGACGGCAAAGAAAAGTCCGATTAAATCTGTTATCGGACTTTTCTTTGCCGTCCTGACGGATTTTAACGTGTCTTATTTAGGCGCCAGTATCACCGGCTGAAGCTGACATCCGCTGAGAGCCGCTTCTATCGTATCTTTCAAAAGCGACATATCTGCTATCATAGAAGTTGGCTTTCCCTTTGGATCATCCTGGCGTAGCGGTACAAAATAGATATTTTTCCGGTTCATAAGATCACCAATATTTTTTGCGTTGGCACCAAGGGCATCATTGGTAGATACTGCTATTACCAAAGGCCTTCCGTTTCTTAAATGTGCCTTGCAAGCCATAGTGACAGCACTGTCGGCAATCCCGCAGGCAAGTTTTGCAATGGTGTTTCCCGTACATGGAGCAACCGCAAGAACATCAAAAAGTTTCTGCGGACCAACAGGTTCCGCCCCCGGAATAGTACAGATTACTTCTTTGCCGGTTATTTCAACAAGCTGTTTTTTTACATTCTCAGCACAGCCAAAACGCGTATCTGTGCCCGCCGCATTTTCGGACATTACCGCCGTAATATCATAATCCTTTGCAAGTTCTCTTGCTATAGGCATAATTTTATCGAAGGTACAATAAGAACCGCATATAGCGAGCCCCAACCTTGTTTTCGCCATAAACTGCAGACCTCCTATATGTTTGAGGCAAAACTTTCAATTCTAAATTCCACTACGTTTTTCCTTAATTATGTTCAAAACCGTTTCCTTGATTATCTTTCCAGCGGTGACCGGTGCCGTTTCCGCAGGAAGTCCCAATGCCCATATAATGTTTATGTCCATTTCTCTTGCTGCTTCAAAATCAAAGCCTCCGGGTCGTGATGCAAGATCGATACACAATGTGTTTTTCGAAATGTATTTAAGTTTATCCCTTCCGATTACACGTGCCGGGACAGTGTTTATTATAGTATCAAAACTTCCCAGCTCTGCTCCCAGCGTGCGCGTATCAAGGGCTGCGCACCCCATAGCCCTGATATAAGCCATATCTCCGGCATTTCGGGCGGAAACGCTTACATGCGCGCCGAGGGCACGGAGCCGTGACGCGAGCATATTCCCAATTCTCCCGAAACCAACAACAAGTACTCTGCTTTCCCAAATCGTAATCGGTGAGTTGCGGAGAAGTACTGATATAGCACCTTCCGCTGTTGCAAGTGCATTCAGGGCGACAAGCTCTTCACGCTTGAAATAATCCACAAAGTCAAGCCCAAGTTCTTCTGCCATCTTTGATATTTTATCACCCGGCATACCACCGCATATTATTGCTTTTTTCGGAAGCTTGCGCAATATTTCCTCGGCATCGTGATTGAAAGCGCTGAGAGGTGCATTAAGTCCTCCGCGCATATTCAGGACAGGCAGCGGGAGAATTACGCAGTCGGCATCATCTGCTGCGCAGACTGAGAGGGCACAGCTTTTTACCAAATCCGCCGGGGCCTCATCAAGACCGTAACAGCAAACTTCGTGACCATCGGCTTCAAGCATATTGGCAAGGCGGGCAATTCGCATATCTCCGCCGATAATTGCAAATTTCAATCGAACCACTTCCTTCCGCGTTTCAATACATAATATGTCTGCTCTGTGTTTGCGTGATTGGAAAAATTATCTTATTTGTGCGTTAAATAGAATGAGACTGACTGTATTTTTAAATTATTGATGACAGTTCGGGTATCGTCTGATATGATAGTTTCAGTAATGCTGAATGGGGGGAGAATATGGAGAAAATAATTGAAGTTGAAGGCCTGCGAAAATCTTACGGAACAGTTCAGGCTGTAAAAGGGCTGGATTTTTATGTTGAAAAGGGCAAGCTGTTTGCATTCCTCGGGCCTAACGGAGCCGGAAAATCAACAACAATAGATATCATCTGCACTTTTCTCAGGCCGGACGAGGGAAATGTAACGGTAGACGGATTGACTCTCGGAAAAGATGACCCGGAAATACGGAAAATTATAGGCGCCGTATTTCAAAACGGCGTCCTTGACGAACGTCTTACCGTTGAGGAAAATCTTAAAACGCGCGGAGCCTTTTACGGCTTAAGAGGCCGTGAACTTAACGCAGCCGTCAATCACACCGCGGAACTTGCAGGCATTTCCGACCTGCTCCGCCGTCCTTACGGAAAGCTGTCGGGCGGACAGCGCAGGCGCTGCGATATAGCAAGGGCTTTGATGAATACACCTAAAATACTTTTCCTTGATGAGCCCACAACCGGACTTGATCCTCAGACCCGCAGGAGCGTATGGGAAACTGTTAATGAGATACAAAAGAAAAATGACATGACCGTATTTCTCACCACTCATTATATGGAAGAAGCGGCATGTGCTGACTATGTGATTGTCATAGACAACGGGGAAATTTCCGCAAAGGGTACGCCTTCGGAACTGAAGGAGCGCTTTTCAAATGACAGGCTTATCATTTCCTCCCATCATATGCCGGAGCTTACAAAAAAGCTTTCGGAAAAAGGTATCGAATATACGCTTTCGGCGGATACGGTGCTTGTACCACTGAATTCCACAATGGATGCGCTTCCTATCCTTGAGTTTTGCAAGGACATGGTGGCAAGCTTTGAAGTAATAAAAGGTACAATGGACGATGCGTTTATTGCTATAACGGGAAAGGAAATCAGAGAATGATAAGTTTCGCCATAAGAAACCTTAAAGTGTTTTTCAAAGACAAAACTTCGGTATTTTTCTCGCTCCTTGCGGTTTTTATAATTATCGGGCTGTACGCACTTTTTCTCGGGGATGTATGGACAAATAGTTTTAACTATATCTCCGGAGTACGCTTTCTTATGGACAGTTGGATAATGGCAGGGCTTCTTGCAGTTACAACTGTGACCACAGCTATGGGCGCTTTTGGAATAATGGTTCAGGATAAAGAGAGGAAAATTATAAAGGATTTTGCCGCCTCTCCCGTCAGAAAACGAGATATAGCCGGCGGATACATCCTCGGAGCACTGATAGTCAGTATAATAATGAGCCTTATAACGCTGATTCTGGCAGAGATTTATATTATATCAAACGGCGGCAGCCTGATGTACCTTTCCGCTTTTCTGAAAACTTTGGGCTTAATTCTGCTTTGCGCATTATGCAACACTTCTATGATTTTTTTCATAGTATCTTTTTTTAACAGCAGCAATGCATTTGCAACCGCCAGCACCATACTTGGAACTTTAATAGGCTTTATTACCGGCATCTACATACCGATAGGCTCGCTTCCGTCAGGCGTGCAGTGGGTTGTAAAGTGCTTCCCCGTCTCGCACGGAGCGGTTCTGTTCAGACAGGTTATGATGGCTCTGCCCATATCCAAAAGCTTTGCCGGAGCACCGGATGAGGTAATAAACGAATTCAGCGAGTCGCTCGGAATCACTTTTAAATTTGGCGATACAACAGTATCACCGCTGACAAGTATATTGATTCTGCTGGCTTCTTCCGTCATTTTTTACATTCTCTCAGTCGTCAACTTATCAAGAAAAGAAAAATAGCTGAAATTTTAACAAACATATTGACAAAGCAAATAGATAATGCTATATCGATATTAGGATATCGATATAGCATTATCTATTTGGCATTTTTACCCGGATTAAAAATTGACTCTTCGGGAGGCTTTTATATGTCAAAAGAAATATCCCTTCAAGCGCTGCAAAGACTTCCTCTTTATCTTCAGTACTTAAAGGCGCTTCCTGCGGATAAAGATATATACATATCGGCAAAAGTGCTTAGCAGTGCTTTAGGGCTTGGGGAAATACAGGTCAGGAAAGATTTGGCGGCTGTTTCTGACGGTGGAAAGCCAAAGGTTGGTTATTGTGCGGCAGAGCTTATAAAGGACATAGAAAATTTTTTAGGTTATGACAATGTCAATGACGCGGTTCTTGTGGGTACTGGAAAGCTTGGAAAGGCGCTTTTGTCATATGATGGGTTTAAGGCATACGGTTTGAATATTGTAGCGGCATTTGATTCTGATCCCGGCAAATGCGGAATTGATGAGAGCGGAAAGCAGATTTTTCACATAAGCAAGATGGAAAATCTCTGTGAAAGAATGAAGATAGAAATAGGAATAATAACAGTTCCGGCAGCCTCTGCCCAGGAAGTTTGCGATATTCTTGTTAAAAGTGGAATAAGAGCTGTTTGGAACTTTGCTCCGGCGCATATTTCCGTTCCTGCAGGCGTACTGCTGAAAAATGAAAACATGGCCGCATCACTTGCGGTATTGTCAAAGCACTTGTCTGAAAAAAGGGTCTGCGAAAATAATTCAAACTCCATATAAATTTTTTATTGCAAGGAAGGAAAACCAAATGAAGCTTACTGTTTGCATAGGAAGTTCATGCCATTTAAAAGGTTCAAGACAGATAGTCGAACAGTTTCAAAAACTGATTTCCGAAAACCATCTGGAGGACAAGGTGGAGCTTGTCGGCACTTTTTGTCTCGGATCCTGCCAGACGGGAGTCAGCGTGAAGATTGATGAAACGCTGTTTTCAGTTGCACCTGAAGATACCAAGGCCTTTTTCGAAAGGGAAGTCCTGCCGCGGCTGTAACAAATACAGGAAATGCCGCGAAAGCAGTTAAAGCGGTAGAAACGGAGGAGATTTAAATGTCCGAATATATACGTTTAAAAGAGGCAAACTGCAAAAACTGCTATAAATGCATCAGGCACTGCCCTGTCAAATCTATCAGCTTTTCGGGAGATCAGGCGCAAATCATACCCGACGAATGCATTCTCTGCGGTCAGTGCTTTATTGTCTGTCCGCAAAACGCAAAAGTAATAAGGGATGATTCCGAAAAGGCGAATTCTCTTATACATGGGGATGCTCCCGTTATTGCAAGCATAGCGCCGTCTTTTGCTGCGGTTTTCCCGGGAGTAGGAATTAAAGGCATGGAAAATGCGCTGAAGAAGCTCGGATTTTTTGCTGCGGAAGAAACGGCTGACGGAGCTGCCGTGGTAGCAAGGCAATACGAGGAGATTATTAAAGACGAAACACAGGATATTATCATATCTACCTCCTGTCCGACTGTAAATCTTCTGGTGCAAAAGCATTTTCCGGCTGTTATCCCCTGCCTTGCCAAAGTTGTTTCCCCAATGGTAGCACACTGCCGCAGTATTAAGGAAAGATACCCTAATGCTAAGACTGTCTTTATAGGTCCCTGCATTTCAAAAAAGTATGACGCGGACGAATTCACTGGTGAAATCGATTGTGTTTTGACTTTTGACGAAATCTCTGCATGGTTCAAAGCGGAAAAAATTGAACTTCATCCTTCCCCTGAAGCGGAAAGCGGGATTCGTGCGCGGCTTTTCCCCACAGCAGGAGGAATTCTTAAATCAATGAACCTTCCTTCGGACAAATACAGTTACATATCGGTAGACGGTACGGAGAACTGCATAACCGTACTTAGGGAAATTTCCATCGGAAGAGTTTCAAAATGCTTTATAGAAATGTCCGCCTGCCACGGAAGCTGCATAGGCGGCCCCGTTACAAGCAAGCAGCACCACACTCCTCTGCAGGACTATATTGAGGTGGATCGATACGCCGGAAAAGAAAATTTCTGCAGTGAGCTGCCGGATAAAGAAGCCTTATTAAGGGATTTTGCAAATCTTGAGCGAACACAGATTTATCCAAACGAATCACAGATGGACGAAATTCTCCTCAAGATGGGAAAGAAAACCCCCGAATATGAGCTGAATTGCGGAAGCTGCGGATATAATTCCTGCCGCGAAAAGGCAATCGCCGTATTTCAAGGCAAAGCGGATCTGACAATGTGCACTCCCTTCCTTAAGGATAAAGCGGAAACCTTCTCGGACAACATTCTTAAGAACAGCCCGAACGGGATAATTGTTTTGAATGACCGGCTGGAAGTTCAGCAGATAAATCCCGCCGCCTTGAAAATTCTTAACATCCGGAGTGCCGGCGACATTGTGGGAGACGACGTAGTGCATATTCTTGATCCGGCACCGTTTATGGAAGTATTGAGAACGGGAAGAATTCTCCGTGACAAAAGAGTTTATTTGGCTGAATACAAACGGTATATCGAACAGACGGTTGTTCTGGACAAAGTATACAGGATGATTCTCTGCATACTGCGTGATGTTACGGACGAGGAAACCGAACGGCAGAAAAAAGAGGAAATAAGCCGTAAAACTATAGAAATAACCGACAGGGTAATTGAAAAACAGATGCGCGTGGTACAGGAGATTGCCTCGCTGCTGGGCGAAACCACCGCAGAAACAAAAGTTGCTCTAACTAAACTTAAGGAGTCGCTGGAAGATGAATAATCTCTGCGCAGACATAGGCTACAACAGCCTCAACAAATATGGAGAGGAACTGTGCGGCGACCATGTTGAGATTATTGAGCAGGGCGAAAATTCCATGGTCATAGTACTTGCCGACGGACTTGGCAGTGGAGTCAAGGCAAGCATCCTCTCCACACTTACATCAAAAATAATATCTACAATGATGGCGGCTGATATGAGCATAGAGGAATGCGTATCTACAATAGCCCAAACTTTGCCCGTATGCTCTGTTCGCCAGGTTGCATATTCGACGTTTACGATTATCCGCATAGTGGGCGGAATCGAGGCGGAAATTATCCAATATGACAACCCTAAAGTCATCTTTTTAAGGGATGGCGAAAACATCGATTATCCATCCGAGGCTCTTGACATTGCAGGAAAAAGAATATTAAAGTCAAAAGTTTATATAAAAGAAGGAGATATTCTTGTAGCCTTGAGCGACGGAGTTCCGCACGCCGGAATAGGGGTAACTTTAAATCTGGGCTGGAAAATGGAGAATATCATTGAATATATAAAAACGTTCTGCCATGTCGGGTTTACGGCAAAAACGCTGACCACTATGCTTCTTGATGAGTGCTATGGACTTTACGGCGGAAAGCCTGGCGACGACACAACCGTATGCACAGTAAAGATACGAAGGCGCGAACCTATGAATCTTGTAATCGGACCCCCTTCAAATCCTGCGGACTGCAATAAAATGATGTCCCTGTTTTTCTCCAAGGAAGGAAAGCATATAGTCTGCGGAGGAACTACATCAAATATAGCCGCTGAGTATCTGCACAAACCGCTTAAAACCAAACTTGAATATATAGATAAGGATATCCCGCCTATCGCAGAGATTGAGGGCGTGGATTTAACTACGGAAGGTGTCATTACGATAAACAGGGTTCTTGCTTATGCGCAGGATTATCTTAAAGACAACGAATCTTACAGAGAGTGGAGCAGCAAAAGAGACGGCGCCTCTCTTATAGCAAGAATGCTTTTCGAAGAAGCGACGGATATTAACTTTTTTGTTGGAATGGCGGTAAATCCGGCGCACCAGAATCCGAATCTGCCTATAAATTTCAGCATTAAAATGCGGCTGGTGGATCAGCTTGCGGAGTGTTTAAAAAAGATGGGAAAGAAAATTAAGGTGAGCTATTTTTAGCCGGAGGCGCATTTTATTATGAGAAAATTCGATACAAAGGTACAATACCTTAAATACCAAGTTCTGAAGGAAGTTGCGCGGCTTGCGTTTAATGATGAACTGCTTGAAAACATTACGGAAATACCTAAAACAATAGTACCTGGGAAAACGCCCACAATGAGGTGCTGTGTATATAAAGAAAGGGCGATTATTGCCGAGAGGGTAAAACTGGCATCCGGCGGAGATAAGTCTAATCCGAACATTAATGAAGTTATTGATATTGCCTGTGACGAATGTCCGGTAAGCGGATATGAGATAACCGAATCCTGCCGCGGCTGTATCGCACACCGCTGTGAGGAAGCCTGCCCGCGCGGAGCTATCTTCTTTGACCGTGATCAAAAAGCTGTTATAGATAAAAACAAATGTATAGAATGCGGCCGTTGTGCAAAAGTCTGTCCGTATACTGCAATAATAAGCAGGAAACGTCCTTGTGAAAACGCTTGCAAGGTCAAAGCAATCACTATGAGCGAAGATAAAATTGCTCAAATTGACAACAGCAAATGCATAGAGTGCGGTGCCTGTGTTTATCAGTGCCCGTTCGGTGCAATAATGGATAAATCATTTATCCTTGAAGTAATAGATTTACTGAAAAAAAGCAAGGGAAATACCGAATACAAGGTTTATGCATTGGTAGCACCTTCTATTTCAAGCCAGTTTACTTATGCCAAACTCGGGCAGGTTATTGCAGGAATAAAGCAACTCGGTTTTTTCTCCGTTGTTGAAACGGCGCTCGGAGCGGACATGGTTGCAGATGCTGAAAGCCTCGAACTGTATGAAAGAGGATTTTTGACAAGTTCCTGCTGCCCTGCGTTTGTCAAATATATAAATCAAGCATTCCCGGATCTGTCTGAGCATATATCGCATAACCTCTCTCCGATGGCGGCCCTCGGCAAATATATAAAGACGAGGGATAAAGATGCGAAAGTTGTCTTTATAGGACCGTGCACTGCAAAAAAGTCCGAGGTTCAAAAAGAGTCTGTCCGCCCGTATGTGGACAGCGCCATAACTTTTGAGGAACTTCAGGCTTTGTTTGACGGGAAGGGAATAGACATAATGGAAATAGAAGCCGCTCCGGAAGACGTACTCGATAACGCCTCATACTATGGCAGGATTTTCGCCCGCAGCGGAGGGCTCGCAGATGCGGTAAGGGAAGGCCTTAAGGAAAACGGTATATCTGATTTCGATTACCAGCCGGTTTCGTGCGATGGTATTGAAGAATGCCGGACAGCTCTGCTGAAACTGCGTGCCGGCAGATTAGACGCAAACTTTGTGGAAGGCATGGCTTGTGTTGGGGGTTGCATAGCCGGAGCGGGCTGCCTTACACATGGAGAAAAAGATAAAGAACAGGTTGACAAGTACGGCCGGGAAGCCTACGAAAAAACAATAAAGGACGCAATAAGCGTCCTAAAATGACCGTATCATGACTCGGAAAATTTTATCGTAAAACATGATTGTAAAAGCCATACCCACATAACCCTCAAAAATGATTTTTTAAAAGCCGAACAATATGCGTGTTAGCTTCTGTTCTAATATTTTGAGTATCAGCAACATTCTGCACACAGATTAACCTTGATAGCAATGACTTACCACCGATAGTTCCCCTGTGCAAGTCCTTCATACAGGGTATTTTGCAGCCATCTTATTATACATAAATTAATTGCTTAAATTGACTCTTTGAGTGCGGATACCGTTTCGGCATAGTTAGTGTTGCCATTTAATATTTAATAAAAGTCCTTAGACATTGTCTAAGGACTTTTATTTACTGTTTTCTCATTATTTGAGATTTTTCTCTTTACTCAAGGTTCAGCTTATTTTTCAGCAAATAATGGCAGAGTATGAAAAATGCCGCGGACAAAGCCAGCATAAATATCAGCATAAACCAATAATAGGGCTGCGAGGCAGAAAAGATGATGTCATATATTTCGATAGGAGTCCTTGAATCAAATGGTACTCCCTCAAGGGCGTTGAACCTGCTGAGCAGCGGTTCGCCGATAAAGTATTGCACGACAGAGGATATTGTCCCCACAATCATGCTTATGGCGAAATAAAATCCTATTCCCGCCAAAACCTTGTGTTTCTGCGATACTATCCCGCCAATAATAAGAGCAAGGTAAACATGGAGAATGCTGTAAGCAAGAGAAACCAGCGACAGCAGAACAAACTCAATCATAGGTACTGTCAGTTTGCCGCCTATTGTCTGGAACGCTTCATGGATAAAGCGGGATATTTCCCTGTAAATCTCAAAATTAAAAACAACTCTTCGGCTTGTACCTAAAACCAAAAATATATTTATGCATATAAATATTACTACCCCGCTGATTATAGTCCACAGCATTGCTGTTATAAGCTTTGACCACAGTATATCCGTTGTAGTTACCGGCAGAGTAAATGTAAGGTAGCCTTCATCACTCATAAGGCTCTTATAAAAACGCTGGAATATTATAAACGCAACCAGGAAAGACGCAGCTATTATTCCAAGAACCATTATTCCGCTTAAAAATCCTATTATTATCCGCAGCAAGCCTATTCCGCCGTTCATGGAAGCTCCGGAAAGATCAATTCTGACGTTGAACAAAAATCCAAGCGTCGCAATAATTGTCGCTCCGAGCATAGCTATTTGGGTAGGAAACAAAATTCGCGAAAGCGATCTAAAATCATATTTTATCAACTTACCTAACATCTAAAAACCTCCCTGAAGTACTCGTCTATTGACTTGCCCAAATCCTCGCGCAGACTGTCCGTCGAGGCATAGGATACGACCTGTCCATTCTGTATGAAAATAAACTCATCAAGGATCTTCTCGACATCTGCGATAAGGTGGGTCGATATCAATACAGTAGATTCTTCACAGTAATTACGGAGGATTGTTCCAAGAATGTAGTCCCGCGCGGCAGGGTCAACGCCGCCTATGGGTTCGTCAAGCAGATAAAGTCTCGCTCTGCGTGACATAACCAGCACGAGCTGCACTTTTTCCCTTGTGCCTTTAGAGAGCGTCTTCATTCTTGCGTGTGCCGGAACCTGCAGGCGCTGTAGCATCGAAACCGCTCTTTCATAGTCAAAATCGGCATAGAAGTCCTGAAAAAGTTTTAAGCAGTCCAGCACTGTCATCCAGTCCGGAAGATATGTGCGTTCGGGAAGATAAGACACAAGTGCCTTGCTTTCAATCCCCGGTTTGCACCCGCAAACAAGAATTTCACCTTCCGTTGGAGTAAGCAGTCCGCTGGCAAGTTTAATCAGCGTGGTTTTACCGCTGCCATTCGGTCCAAGAAGTCCTATAATTTTACCTTCCGGCAAGCTTATGTTTACATTATGCAGTGCGGCATTCAAACCATAATATTTTGAAAGCCCTCTGCACTCAAGCGTTGCTTCACTCATCAGATATTTCCTCCCCTTTTTTTGCTTCTTCAAGCAGTTTTATTGTCTGCTCCGCGGTATACCCAAGAGCCGCCATATTTTTTAAAAATTCGACGGCAAGCATTTCCCCGCGCTGTTTTCTCGCCATTTCAATAACGCTCCCCTCTTGTGTAACAAATTTGCCCGTGTTGCGCTGCGTTTCAATCAGCCCCGCATCCTCCAGTTCCGACAACGCTTTCTGAACCGTATTCGGATTCACTGCGGCTATAACCGCAAATTCGCGAACGCTGGGTAATTTTTCCCCCATTTTATATACGCCAGTTAATATATTGGATACTATCTGGTCGGATACCTGGATATATATAGGCCTATCATTTGAAAACTGCCAAGCCAAAAAAACACCGCCTTTCATATTCGTGTCTATGTGTTAGTTTACTAATACACTATGGCAATGATACACTATGTTCGAGGCTTTGTCAAGCGGTAGAGGAAAATTTTTTAATTTTTATATTATGTTAACTTGCTCTTTATTTTTTCAATTATATTGTTACGTTTTTTCTTTTATTTTAATATTATGTATACCTGTCTCCTGTATCGCCCTTATTTTAAACAGGTATATTTTAAAAAAGTACATCTTTGGTAAGTTGGAACTCAATTTAAGTATTTTGCAGATAAGCTTGTTCCTTAAAGTAGCACACAAAGTCAAAGCCACCTAACGGCGTTCATCAAAAAACAGCACGCCGGATAAAATCCGACGTGCTGTCAAACAACGAAATTAAGCCTTCATATGTATCAATACTGCCTCCTGACGGTGAGACATATTGACAAGAAAACTTAGTACGTAATTATTACGGATTAGCCAATGCCCTTCGCGTTGCAAGCGTCGATGAACTCCTGGATCTTTGCTTCAGGAATCTTAGCAGCAGGAGTCTTAGCAATCTTGCCAAGTGTGAAGCCCTTAGCCATCTTCAACATGGGGTTGGTGGATGTTCCGGGCATAATTTCATCCATAATCTTAACTGCTTCGGGGTTAGCGAGGACATCGCCTACTACTGTATCCATGCTGTATGCCATAATTAATGACCTCCAAAAAATTTTTAAATAAGCTGTTCCGCCGCATAGAGAGCCGCATTAAGTGCCGTCAGGATCACTCTTAGTGCAACTTTCGCGGCTTCGCCGCTTGCCGGACATCAAATATCCGGTTACGGCCGAAAATATAACTCGACCTAAGGCAAGGTTATCACGCAAGCTTGTAAGTGTCAATTGTGCAAAAGCACAAAAAATATCCAGAATTAGGGTAATCCTGCACAACCTTGATTTTTTTGGAACATTTTTAAAACATTTTGAATCACTTTTAATGCACATCCCAAATGCTGTGATACATATTTAAAACATAATATTGATATATTTTTTAGGAATTAGCAAACTAATATTTTGCAATCTGCAACGTCCGCTTAAATTGCTTGATTAAGACGGTTAAAAATTTAATTTTATGCTTTACCTTTTCTTAAAATGCTGATATTATTAGTAATTACAGTAGAATTTGCAGATTTTCTGTGCTGCAGTTTTGAAAAAACGAATTATTTCCCTTGAAAAAATAAGCACTATAAAAAACAGCTAATAAAGATTCTCTCTGCCGCCTGCTATTGCAGGCGGCACCGCAGATACCGAAAAATATATCCCCCCCACCGGCTTGTATTCCTGTTTCTGTCAGTATATTATCTCCCTTGAAAGAGGAATATTGACATAAACCACGCAAATTATACTTAAGAAGGGGAAATATTTATGCATATGGCAGATGCTCTGCTGTCACCCGCGGTCGGCGGTGTGATGTATGCAGCCAGTACGGGGGCGGCCGTCTACTCCGTCAAAAAAGTTAAGGAAAATTTCGATTCCAAGCGTGTTCCCGTTATGGGAGTAATGGGAGCTTTCGTTTTTGCCGCCCAGATGATAAACTTCACCATTCCGGGCACAGGCTCAAGCGGTCATTTCTGCGGAGGTATGCTTCTTGCTGCAATTCTCGGTCCATACGCCGCTTTCCTTACAATGATTGCAATACTGCTTATCCAGTGCCTTTTATTTGCTGACGGTGGAATTCTTGCCCTTGGATGCAACATATGGAACATGGCTTTCTATGCCTGTTTCTTTGGATATTTCTGCATATACAAGCCATTTATGAAAAACGGAATGTCAAAGGGAAAAATCCTTGCCGCTTCTCTCCTTGGTAGCATACTCAGCCTGCAACTCGGAGCATTCAGCGTTGTCCTTGAAACCACCGTATCCGGCATTTCCGAACTCCCCTTTGGTCTTTTCGTTGCCGCTATGCAGCCTATCCACCTTGCAATCGGTACCGTTGAAGGACTTATAACGGCGGCAGTGCTAATATTCATTTATCAGACAAGGCCCGAACTTATCAATGCGGAAACTACGGAAAATAAATTTTCTCTCAAAAAAATTCTTACAATTATGGCTGTTATCGTTGTCCTTGTCGGCGGAGCGCTTTCCCTTGTTGCTTCAAGCAATCCTGACGGTCTTGAATGGTCCATTGGTCAGGTATCCGGAAAAGAAGAGCTTGAGGCATCCGGTGGCGTTCACGATTCACTTGCCAATGTTCAGGAAAAAACCGCCGTTTTGCCGGACTATTCTTTCGGCAATGACAATGCGGCCGGCACGAGTGTTTCCGGGATTGTAGGCTCTGCCGTTGTAGCAGGTCTGTGCATACTTGCAGGAACAGCTTTTAGCTCTGCAAAAAAGAAAAAGAAGGCTAAAACGGAGTAACCTTAATGAGTAAAATCTCAAGCGCAATATATGAAGTCCATTATATGGACACAATAGCGAGCAAGGATTCTCCCATACACAGGATACACCCTCTTGCAAAGCTTATTGTTACGGTTGCATATATTTGGTTTACAGTTTCATTTGACAAATACGACGTAACGGGACTGATCACTATGGTGGTCTATCCCGTTGCGCTCTTTTCTGTTTCAGATGTTTCCTTTTCACACAGCCTAAAAAAGCTGAGGGTAGTGTTGCCTATCATTTTGCTGATGGGAATATTCAACCCTATTTTTGACAGGGAACCCCGCTTTCTTCTTTTCGGAGTTACCGTAACAAACGGCATGATTTCAGGACTTACACTTTTTATCAAAGGTTTTTTTACGGTTATAGCTTCCTATCTTCTTATTGCCACGACAAAAATAGAATCCATATGCTATGCGCTTAACATCCTTCATGTGCCTGAAATACTCGTAACTCAAATTCTTCTAACATACCGCTACATCACCGTTCTTCTGAGCGAAGCGAACCACATTTTTGAAGCATACTCCCTTAGGGCTCCGTTGCAGAAAGGAGTCCATCATAAAGTTTTGGGATCTCTTATCGGCCAGCTTCTTTTCCGCAGTATAGACCGCGCAAGTTCATTGTACGACAGCATGGTTCTGCGCGGCTATAACGGAAATTTCCGTCACAGCCAACTTCCCAAAGCAAGGCGGCAGGACTACTTATACCCTGTTTTATGGTGCGCCGTCTTTGCTGTCCTTCGCTATACCCGTATAACGGACATCATAGGCAATCTTTTCGTATAAGATGCCTTCTTTATCCGGATTCCGTTGAAAACGCGCCTTAAAAAGGAGCCTGTTAAAATGAGCCACAATCATATCATCTGCAAAAACGTATCCTTTGGCTATGACAAAGACCACGAGATACTGCACAATATCAGCTTCACGGCAGGACATGATGACGCTATAGGTCTTATTGGCGCCAACGGTGTCGGCAAATCTACTCTGCTCCGTATACTTGTAGGGCTTGAAATGGGCTTTACGGGCGAAGTTGCTATCGGTGAAATTAAATTAACCAAAAAGACCCTTCCGCGAATACGCGAAAAAATCGGCTATGTGTTCCAGGATTCCGAGAACCAGCTTTTTATGCCCACAGTGTATGAAGATATCGCGTTTGCCCCAAGAAATTACGGTCTTGATGCGGAACAGGTTGAGGAAAGAGTTCAGCACGCCCTTGACTTAATCGGCATAGACTATCTGCGTAATAAACAGACATATAAGATGTCGGGCGGCGAAAAAAAACTTGCCGCAATAGCAACCATACTTGCCATGACTCCCGATGTAATTCTTATGGACGAGCCTTCCATAGCTCTCGACCCAAAAAACAGAAGGCGTCTTATTAACATTCTCAACAGCCTTGACCATATTAAAATAATAGCTTCACACGATTTGGATATGGTTTTGGAAACCTGCAGCCGGGTGATTCTTATGTCTGGAGGCAGAATAATCGCCGATGGATCTGCGCGCGACATTCTGACAGACAAAGCTCTCCTTGAAGCAAACAATCTGGAGCTTCCCCTCTGCCTGCAGGGTGAAAGCGGAACCGCCTGGCGTCCATCCCCTTCTCCGGAACATATGCATCTATAACCAAAAACTCCGCGGCCTGAGCAGCGCAGGCGGCGGAGTTTTTAGTTTGATCCGGAACCTCTTTTTCGCATATTCTCATATAAGAGCGTCATTTTCCCATACAATATAGAGTGAATTTAACATAAGCTCATTTCTTGAAATTTCGACCAATTTATGTTAATATAGTTTGTACAATTTAACATTTTAGGGGGAACGTCTATGTCATTTTCAGATCTGTCCGTACGCTCATTTACCGATGTCCTCGCTTCAAACGAACCCGTACCGGGCGGCGGAGGTGCTTCCGCTCTTGTCGGTGCCATAGGAACTGCGCTTGCTTCCATGGTCGGAAATTTTACGACTGGGAAGAAAAAGTATTCGGAATTTGAGCCTGACATCCAGCGCATACTTGCACAAGCGCAGGAACTAAGAAATGCCCTTCTTCTGCAGATAGATGAAGACGCAAGGTGCTTTGAACCCTTATCAAAATCATACGGCATTCCGAAAGATGACCCCCAGCGTGACGAAGTTATGGAAAATGCCCTGCGCCTTGCCTGCTCCGCTCCGCTTGAGATAATGAAAACAGCGGCAAAAGCCATCGACTTGCATTCCGAACTTGCCGTAAAGGGCAGCAGCCTTATGCTTTCGGATGTAGGCGTCGGCGTCCTTTGCTGCAAATCTGCGCTTATGGGTGCAAGTCTTAACATATTTATAAACTCCCGCCTGATGAAAGATACTGAATACGCCCATAATCTGAAGTCTGAAGCGGAAGCGCTTCTTTCGGAATACTGTGCCCTTGCGGACAGAACTTATTCCACCGTACTGGAAAAACTCAAATGAAAGGACAAAAAACATGGCTGTAGAATTAAAGGGTGCCCCCGTTGCGGCCGCTATCAACGAGCGCTCCATGTCTGAAGCAAGCCGTCTTGCCGAAAGAGGAATAGTCCCGACGCTTGCTATCTTGCGCATAGGAGAGCGTGAAGATGACATTGCCTACGAAAGCGGAGCAGTCAAACGCTGCGAAAAAGTCGGCATCGCGGTTCGCCGCGTAATTCTTCCCGAAAATATATCGCAGTCCGAAGTTATGGGAACAATCACCGAGCTCAATCTTGACAATTCCATTCACGGAGTATTGATTTTAATGCCTCTCCCTAAACATCTTGACGGCGAGGCCGTCCGCCGCGCCCTTCTTCCGGAAAAGGATGTGGACGGTATTACAGACGGTTCTCTTGCAGGTGTGTTTACGGGCAGCGGTGTCGGTTTTGCGCCCTGCACAGCACAGGCCTGTATTGAAATTCTTGATTACTACGGGATTGAGTGCAAAGGAAAAAGGGCAGTCGTCATAGGCAGAAGTCTTGTTGTCGGAAAACCTGCGGCAATGCTGCTTCTTAATAAAAATGCAACAGTTACCATATGCCATACCAAAACAGCCGACCTGCCTTCCGCCGCAAGAAACGCCGAAATTTTAATTGCCGCAGCGGGAAAAGCCAAAGTAATAGGCGGCGAATATCTGTCCGAGGGACAAACTGTCATTGACGTAGGAATAAATTTCGAATCAGGAGAAATGTGCGGAGATGTCAATTACAGTGAGGCGGCGGAAATTGTATCCGCAATCACTCCCGTTCCCGGTGG
>JAAYWX010000002.1 GCA_012516225.1 Clostridiales bacterium | reverse complement strand
TCCTTATACAAAGAATATCGTCCGGAAAAAGAGATATTTTTTGTTTTAAATATATCCCGCAATCGGAAAGACTGCATCGTAATGCCGTAAATCCAACGGGTCTTCTGTTTTGTGGCCGTTTTAAATGTGTTAGGAAATATGGATCTGGTGGTAATATAGTCCCAGACCAATTTCCCTTTATCATTTATACGCGGAACTTGTTCCAACACATAATACATACGAATACCGCGTTCAAACAAGGTGAGAGAAAGACGGTAATCTTCAGTAAGACTGCTGCGGGGCAATACATCTTCATCGCCAAAACTTTGCAAAGTTTTGCGAGAAAGCGCAAACCCTGTACCAGCTGATGGCACAAACGCCCCTGCCATGTATCTGGAAACCATAGTAGTAAAATGGTTTTCCGCAAATTCATCGGCATATGTACCGGTTGTAATGGTTTTAAAAAAGTTCCGAAATGTTGGCATTCTCATTATCGGAAAGACCGGAAACTGCAATGCATCATACTTATCTATCAGATAGTTTGTAACACGCAGCTCATATGGATGCACCACATCCTCCGAATCATGGATCGTCAGTGAAGCAAACACCCAGCCGTGCTCTTTTTCAAATTCGGCTATCTGGCGAATGACATAGTTGATATTCTGCGCTTTGGATGTAGGGCCGGGTAATTCGTTAATGATAATATGTACGTTATCGTGTCTGGAAGCAAGGCTTTCTGCAACGTGAACAGTAGCGGGATCATTAGGATAAACACCAATAAAAATGTGGTACATAGACTTTGGATAATCAGTAGATTCGATAATATTGTCTATTACATCTCCTAAAACATTGTCTTCATGCCAAGCAGCAATCGCCACGGCAAGAAGCTTTGGCGGTACCTTGCTAAGCTGATGGATATCCAGCCGCTGTTTGCGGTAAGCCCCTCGCAGCGTCATCGTGACCAGATCCCACAAAAAATCATCAAATCCCATTAAAAGATACAACAGTGCAAGAGTCAATCCGATTAAGTATAAAATATGTTCGTAGCTCTTAATTATCTTTCTATATCTTTCTATATCTCTCTATATCTCTCTATATCTCTCTATATCTCTCTATATGAAATAACATCACATCTGTAATTATTTTAAATTTACAAATCTACATTTTTAGCTCCTTTGTTTCTATCCTATTATATCGGACAAGTGTGTGTCAAGTAAAGTATCCCGTTTGCAAGCGGGAATTAAAGGAAGACTCTTGCGTAAGTGTCTAATTATACTGTAAAAAATGGATCATAGTTATAGTTGTAATAAGTTCTTAATCAAAAATCCATGTATTCTTCCTAAGTGCTGAATTTTAGGCGTACTATCTACACGTTGCTGCCGTAAAAACCTCTTGACAAATTATATTGTCTTGAGAAAATATATTTTGATAATGCAATATGAAATCTTTGTTGCATTTTATATATTATGTCTTTAATTTATTCGCTGCAGAAAAATCAAAAAGAAAGCGTGAATGTGTTTATGAGAATAAAGATAACTTCAGACAGCACCTGTGATCTCTCAGAGGACCTGCTGAAGGAAAACGACATTACGGTAATCCCGCTTACAATAGTAAAGGGAGGTAAAAATTTCAAAGATAGCTTCGATATAGTTCCTGAGGATATTTTCGCCCATGTGGATAAAGGCGGTGAACTTTGTTCAACCGCCGCCGTAAACATTGGGGAATATCGCACAGTCTTTGAAAAGTTCTCCAAAGAATATGACGCGGTCGTACATATAAACATCGGCTCGGAGTTTTCCGCCTGTTATCAGAATGCCCGCATTGCCGCCGAGGACTATCCGAACGTGTATGTGGTGGATTCTATGAACCTGTCCTCAGGGCAGGGGCATGTGGTTATGGAAGCCTGTGCAATGGCAAAGACCTGTACGGATGTAAATGTCATGTGCGAAGAACTTCGCAATCTTGCCGGGCGCGTTGAAGCAAGTTTCCTCCTTAGCCGCTTGGATTATATGGTCAAAGGCGGGCGCTGTTCTTCCGTTGCGGCCCTCGGTGCAAATATACTGCATCTTAAGCCCTGTATCGAGGTCAGGAACGGAAAGATGCAGGTCGTCAAAAAATACCGCGGGTCATTTGCAAAATGTCTTTATGAATATGCCAAAGACCGCCTTGACGGACGGGACGATATAATCCGCAATCGTATTTTCATCACCCATACGCCTGTCCGCGCTGACGATATTAAAGCCGCCAAGGAGGCAGTTGAAATGTCCGGGCATTTTGCCCGTGTCTGTGAAACGGATGCCGGATGTACTGTTGCCTGCCACTGCGGCCCCGGAACTCTTGGAGTTCTGTTTATTAGAAACAAATAATAAAGCCAGAGTCTTTGGAAAATTTTATATATAAAGCCGCTGAGAACCGGTCTTGCGCCAGTCTCAGCGGCTTTACTGTTCAAATTGACTGCTGTAAAAGATCTTAACTTCAGCTTTATATCCTCACCTGTTTTCCTCAACGACTTTCTTATATGCTTTTGAATCTTTATAAATTTCATCTTTAAGAGGATTGAGTTTGAGTTTAAATATCCTATAGAACTGATAAACAGCCAGCGTTGCATTTGCGGTTAATGACAGCAGACTTACGACAAAGAACGCTGTATAATTGTGCGTTGTCGCAACAGGAGCAACTTTGTCTGCAAAAGAAGGTATTGTCATAACAAACATAATCCACAGGGCAAGAGTCTGCGCACGATGCTGGAGCCACGCGCCTTTCTTGATAAAGAACGCGGGTATGGTGCAGGACAGCAGAAGTGCAAGACCGCAATAGAAAGAATGATCGGCTATGCAGTTGTATGTATAAGCGAAGTTCCACAAATCGTAAGCTATGATCCATGGCCAGATCATATCAGGCCAGATCATGTCCTTTGTCCTGTCCTTAGATACAAATATCCCGTACCAGCCGCAGATTGTAACTATGTTAAGCAGCCCCGCTATACCGTTCATAATGTTCCATGGGCCTGACATTACCCATAGATTGTTTATGTATTCACCGGTCCATGCTCCATATGTAAAGCACTGAAAATCACGGATGCAAGCTTCAAGGATGTTGACAGCCAATATAAGCGGAGGGAAGCAAAGCAGCCATTTTTTGCTGCTAAGTCCGGGTATATAGCGGATAGCCATGAATCCAAGACAGCCTGCAAGTGCGGAGTATGTTTTTACCCAGTTAAACCAGTTTCCCGTACCGTACTCATTTCCCGGCGCAGCAGTTGTCGGCCACACAAAAATTGTGAGAAGTGTAGGGACAATCAGGAAAAGAATCAATCCGCCCCACTTCGTCGACCTTCCAAATTCGTTAAAGGCCATCAACGAAAACAGTACAAAAAGCCAAATTGCCCAATTGGTAATACTCGTCGCCTGATACAAAATACCCATAAAACCACCTTTAATAATATAT
>JAAYWX010000253.1 GCA_012516225.1 Clostridiales bacterium | reverse complement strand
TCCTGCACCTCTGTGATATAATTTTGGCAGTCCACAGTGATTGCCCTCCTTGCGGCAGATGGTTGTGTGGGAACTCCATTCTACCATGAGGAAATACCACTGTGGATTTTTCTTCTTCAACTGTCCAACTTCATTTTACAAATAACCCCCATTAAAATTTAGCCATTTAGAATCAAAATCCTCATAAATATTCATAAGAATAGAAGCTGTCGGTGCTGAGTCATGTCCACATGCGATAACAATGTCTGGCTGATAAAGATCCAGCTGTTCTTTTATAAAATGCTTATCTCGTTCAGCTGCTTCCTTTATTTTCTTTAGATTCGCCTTGCCTTTACCGCTTTCTTTTTTAAGATTTATAGCACAAATTGAAGATAAGATTTTTGCACAATAATCTTTATCTAATCTGGTTGAGTACTTATTAAATAAAAGCACTTCTGCCCAGCGCACAATATTATTCCAGGTATCACCATCTCCGCCGCCTTTTAAGAACTCGCGCAAATCCCCGTTTAACTCATTTGTATCCCTCAATACAAATACAATTTTCGGGCTGGTCCATTCCCACTGTTCAGGGTTTACAACTCCGTCTTCGTTGAATGATGCATACTCGGGTCGTTCTTGCTTCCAGCGTTCAAACAGCGCGTTCTCTTTTTCTTGAATCATGGGGTCTCTTCTCCCTTGCTAGATTATTTTTTCGAGGCGCATTCTTTTTACCGCTGCACAGCATTGCCAGCACCAGCAGAAAAATCAACAGCAGCACATCCAAAACGGCGGCTACATAAGTAAACGCGCAGGCACGAAGCATTCTCTTCATTTTCCTGAGCTCAGTTTCATTATAACATCCAATCTTTGATAATTCAAACAATGCTATCCTGCTGGCATAGAATTCAATGGGCAGCAATACCAGCCGGGTTGCAAGGTCGATGGCCACGCAAAGTACGGCAATCAGCATCCATATGTCCGTTCTAATGTAGAAGTATAATATTACGGCTATCGCAGAAACCATGACCATGAAGCTGGTGGCGTTGGAAAACAGTTTGAGGTTCACGAGCGGGATATGCCTTCGCGAAAACTGCAGCGCATGCCCCGCTTCGTGAGCCGCCACGCAGATAGCCAGTACACTCCTGCCGTTATAGACTTCCGGCGTCAACGCTATGGTATCGTCCTTAAGATCAAAGCAGTTGGAGTCGCCATGTTGCAGGACGACATTGCGGGCACACGCCGGGCTGTTGCCCAAAATCTCTGTCGCTGCCATGCTGCCTGTGTTGGCTTTATTGGAAGGGAATTGGTTTGAATAATAAGCCCAGGCTATCCTGACCAAAATCTTTGCAAGTATCGATACCGCCGCGCACACCGCCAGAACAGTCAACAGCGTACCCATGAAACCACCTCAAGGCGAGTATACCGCCTAAAACGTACTGTTTTTGGCCCATGATCTTTGGTCACGATGCAACCGCCGTTAGCATGACGCAGTATCAGTCAGAGGTTATTTTAGGATGTTTTCGGCTCACCATCCTATAGCGGGCATGCCCAACGCTATATTCCCGCAGCATCTGCATCAAACACGCTGCTTGCAAACAGGCTGACCGTTTCCGTCATATCTGCGACTTTCGCGGGGTTGCGCCGGATGATCTCTTCGCGAGTCTCTTCATCCAGGTAAGAGAAAAGCAGGTTTTTGCTGTATATGCCGTGCAAATACCGCGGGGGCTCGAAATCCGAGCCGTTATGGAGCCGCAGCAGATACTCATCTTCCGGCTTTATGAAGCGGGCGTCGCTCACCGCACACACAGGGACGGAAAGCTCCCTGCCCAGCTTTATAATTGTTCGGACTGTATCCTCGGCAAACACCGGCGATACCTCCAAATAATCAAACTCCCGCGCGATTTGCGTTAACTCGCTCCACCCTTTCCCCTCTTTGATCGCTCTGGTCAATGCGCCGTGCTCACATGCGCTGCCGATGAGCAAATCATCCCGCATGGCCATAATCCATTCATGCGCTACCACGCCGCCCGAAACGTTTTCGTCCAGCGACAATACGATTTGATAAAGCTTTTTCAGCCCGCGCCGATTTTTTGCGAGCAGCGTAATATTCGCTTTCTCGTACGTGTTTCCAGCCCAAATATGATTTTCGCATTCAAGCCCCGAAACAGTCTTTCAATATCGAAAAAGGCGCCTACAGAATTATAGTCGGTAATTGCGATGGCTTTCATTTCCCGGTTCCGAAAGAATTCCCAAAGCTCACAGGGAGAGATTATCGAGCCGGCATGGGGATATTGCGTGTGTATGCGCAGTTCAGCATATTCGTTGCTCAGCACAGCCCTTGAAATGCTTATTTTTCTGCCCGCTTTTTTCAGCGCATGCACCGGATAATAATCCGTGATAAAAACGTTATTGATCAGCCGCAAACATTTCAGTCTCGACAGCTCCAAAAACGGATAGATATCCTTTACGGTACTTGCAGTCAGTTCTATTGTCTCAACGTTTTTCAGCACTTTCAGGAACGAAATATCCGTGCAGTTCCTGCCGCCGAGGGATAACCTTTTTACACTTTTGGCCCGCGCTATCATATTGTTTTCGATGCCTGTTTCGTCCACGCTTAGTTCGACAACCCTGGCTATGCATTCAAGCTCGCCAAGCGAGCATCTGTTCCAGTCAATCGGATTCATGCCTACCCACAGCCTTCTGATTTTCCGCAGATTCCTGAGCGGCGATAAATCCGTTATTTTGTTATCCCAAAGGCAAACCGATTCGAGATTTTCCATCTGTTGCAGAACGGAAATGTCAGTTATTTGGTTTTGGCTTAAATTAATACGGCGTAGCTTTTTTATTGGGCTTAAGAACGAAATATCCGAAAGTCCGCATTCCTGCAAAGTAAGCTCTTCAAGGTTCTCCGGCACAGACAGGCTTGTCCATTCCGGTAAATCCATATTACTGAGCGTCAGCCTTTTTAGTTTACTTAGCTTACCGAGCTGCATTCTCCCGCCGAGACTGCTATAGCAGATTTCCAGGCGCGACAGATTATGAAGCTCTCAGACAGCCGATGCATCTTCTATTTCACACATTTCCAGTTTGAACGACTTTAATTCGGGCAGCACCATGAACTCATCCAGGTTTTCAAGATCCGCCATGATGAGAGCCAGGTGTTTTAGATTCGGAAAATACTTAAGATCCGCCAGAGTATTCAGCTCTCCGTACTCAAGCTCAAGAGCAGTGACCTCCGAAGGGTCGATATATTCCTTTTTTTGCTTCGCACACATGATTTGCATCGCAACCCGGAAAGCCTCGTCGTTAAAACACCCATAGCCCATGCTCATTTCCCCCGAAAAAGACATAAAAAAAGGACACATCCATCACATCTACCATAAGCGATTGGACGCGCCAAAATCGGTACGGAACTTTACAGTTTTCCCTTCTTATATACCCTTTTCCGGATGCTTTTCTGCTTTTTAAGCGTGTGAATAAGGAAGAATATATTTCAGTTATCCGATTCGTATCTTTCCAGCATCGCTTTTATATCGTTTCGAACCAGATCCCTTAGTTCTTTCGGCTCCAGCACCTCGCACACGCAGCCGAACTGCAGCGCGAAAAACCGCATCCCGTTCACGGCCGCCCTTACAGTCACACGCATATACTGGTCATCGATCTTCTCCATGACAGCTGAATAGCCGAAAAAGTCCAGAACGTCACCAGCGCATTCACACGGCATCTTGAGAACAATGCGCACCGTTTTGCCGCCATACATGAAGTTGTGCTCCGCCGCATACCGGGAAATATCAAGTCCGCTTTCATAGCCCGGTATCTCCGTCACGGAACGGGCTGCCTGATCCAGCAGCTCAATTTCCGTCATCCGGTCAACCCGGTAATGCAGCAGATTATCGTAGTTCTTGTAGCTGGCGATCAGGTAATACTGCCCGTTTGTGCAGACGAGGGCATATGGGTGTACCTGGTCTTTAATATCCCTGACCGGACGAAGGCATCCGTCCGGTTTGGGTTTGTTGTAAACAAAGGCAACCTGTTTTTTCTTCTCTATGGCTTCGCTGAGCACTTCCAGGTTCAAAAAGAACTGGCGGTTGCGCTGGTGGTGCCACTCGCTCACCCTGCTTATATGCGGCAGCCTTTGCCGAAAATAACGGCTTGACAATTCCCCGAGCTTCTTGACGAGCCGCTTTGCATCGCCTTCAGGGATAAATCTCGAGGTCATCACGCTGTCGATGAGAACCAGCAGTTCCATCTCATCAAAGGCGCGCTCCCGAAGATACGCCCCCCTGTTGTTTTCTTCGTAGGTGCTGATATCGTAACCCAGCTCGCACAGCAGCGATATGTTTCTGCGGACAGCGTTCCGGCCCGCCTCCAGGCCAAACTCGTCGTTTAGCTTTTTTATGATCTGCGCATGGGTCAACGGGTGGTCGACGTCAGAATAGTCTTCCAGTATTTTCAGGATGCATAAGGCCAACGCCTTTTTTCCTCCGATGAGCTGCAAAACACATCACCATATGAATGTAATTATTTACATTTCAATTATAAAGATGTATTGGTTTCAGTGCAACCACCCTGTTCGGTATCGTTAATGTATTTTATTTTTCATTGAGAATCGGAAGGAACGTAACGCGATGGGCCCTGCTTCTCAATATAAGCCTGCCAGCGGCGGCAAACTTCCCGGATTCGCGCATCGAGATATGACCAGGCTTTTTCCTTAATCCATTGAGGTATGCCGTAAGCGGCTTCCGCGATGCTGCCCGTTATCGCGGCGAGGGTGTCGCTGTCACCGCCGAGGGAAACAGCATTTCGGATGGCATCCTCAAAGTCTGTGCTTTCCAGAAAAGCCATGATCGCCTGTGGCACCGTACCCTGGCAGCTCGCGTCGAAACAGTACGCCGGGCGGATTTCATCGAGGGTTTTGCTTAAGTCGTAGCCGTATTCCTTTTCGATGTGCTCTCTGACGTGCAGCTTACATTGCTCAATGGTTGCGCGCTCAACGATTAAGCCTTGCGTATATCCGCCCATATAGAAACGGCATAAAAATATGGCGTCCGTAACAGCCAGCGCGCCTTTTATTCCTTCGGGATGGTTGTGCGTGACTTCGGCAGACAGTTTTGCCAGTTCTCTGGACGGCCACATTCCTGTCCGGGCGTAGGCTTGGCAATCCATCAGCCATGCGCAGGGCGATACCCTCATCGCCGAGCCGTTGCCCCAGGAATTGTAGGGGCTGCGGTCATCAGAGTACAACCAATTTCTGAACCCATAGCCGTATCCCACATAATCGTACCGCCGTCCCCAATTCTTGAAAGCGTCAATGAAATCTTCGGCTTTGCCGCCGTTCATGAGAGCGTCCGCCGTCGCAACGGTCATCACTGTATCATCCGTGAAAAAACAGTTGTCGCTAAACAGCGGGAAGTCTTTCGTTTTAATGCTATCCCATTCGTAAATCGAGCCTACAATATCTCCTATAATCGCTCCAAGCATTATTTCAACCTCTTCGCCGTTACAGTCCTTCCAGCGTGACGTGCATTCATGAAGGTTACATGGCCGCATCGCTCTCATCTGAATCATAGTATAATTGTTGATTTATGTAAACATTCCCTGTACCGTCAACGTCTGCCCATGCCTTCTCAAAGCGTATACTTCCCACGAAAATAAATTCCTGCCAATTAAATCATTTTATCACATATGTTAAAATTAAGAAGTAATAGGCAAAATTGATTAGGACCGATATTATCAGGACTGCCGCATACCTGCGAACAGATACTTGCTCACATGCTTCATTTCATCCATTCGTATTGACTTTCAATGTTATCACCTGCTCCGGGGCGGAAAAAAGTCTGAAGCAGCGGATTTACAAACCGCATAATCGTGACTTCAGGTTCGGAAAGTCGCTGTTAAGCGTATAAAAAACACAAAACACAAAAAAAGAAAAAAAGCTTTCATAGGGCTTTACC
>JAAYWX010000468.1 GCA_012516225.1 Clostridiales bacterium | reverse complement strand
CCGTTCCCGCATTTCCTTATGTTCTTTTCCTGCCAGCACCAGGGGCAGATAGATATTGTCCTCCACGGAGAAGTTGTCCAGCAGGTTAAACTCCTGAAACACAAAGCCCAGATTATCCCGTCTGAACGCGGCAATCTGGCTTTCTTTCACCAAGCTCAGATCTTGTCCATCCAGGATGACGGTGCCGGCGGTGGGCTTGTCCAGGGCTGATACGATATTCAGAAGTGTGGTTTTTCCGGAGCCGGATTCGCCCATGATGGCCACATATTCACCGTTTTCCACCGTGAAATTCACATTTTTCAGCGCTTCCACGATGTTGCCGCCAAAACGGGTCGTATAGTTCTTCTTTAGGCCGGTAACTTTTAATATTGACATATTCAAGAATCTCCTTGTGTATTTCTGCCTTCAGTTTATCAAAAGGGGAAATGCATCGCCATCGATTCGGCTTACATTTCCCCCTATAATTCTTACACTTTCGTAAGAAGTCATTCGACTTCCAGCTTTCTTTGATCAAGACAGATTCTAATTATCGTCCCACTCCCAAGGGCAGACTCCGCCATGATCGTGTGCCCCAGATTGTCGCAAACCCTCTTACAGAGGTATAGACCGATTCCGCTGGCCCGCTTATCACTGCGACCATTGTAACCGGTATAGCCTTTTTCAAAGACCCGCGGCAGATCTTCCGCCGCGATTCCAATGCCCGTATCTTGGATGCAGAGCGTTTTCGGCTGCTCCATGAAAATGCTGACGGTTCCGTTTTGGGTATATTTCAGCGCATTGGACAGCACCTGCTCTACCACGAAGGCGAGCCATTTTTCGTCGGTGATGGCGCTCTCCCGCAAAGGATCATATTGCAAACGAATCTTCCGGCGAATGAATTGGGTGGAAAGCTTGCGGATAACGCCCTTTACAATCCCATCCAGATCGCAGCTGCAAATCACATAGTCCGTGGATTCGGAGTCTAACCGCAAAAATGCCAGCACCATTTCAACATACTGCTCGATTCGTTGCAAATCCTCCGCCACCTTGCGGGAAAACTCCGAATCCTCATTTTGCAGATTCAAGCGCATGGATGCAATGGGCGTCTTGATCTGATGAACCCAGGCCGTATAGTAATCCATCATGTCCGCGAAGCGCAACTCCATCTTGTTTTTCAGCTGTGCCTGTTGCTCCCGGAGCAGACGGATAATAGCCTGATAGTCCTTGTCCTCCTGGGTTTCAACGGGCGGTAGCTCATCGATCAGCTCTGCGGGCAGTTTCAGCAGATGCATAAGTTTGCCATGCTTTCGCCATGCACTGTACCCGTCCACGACCGCAAAAACCGCGGCGCCAAGACAGCTGAGGAGCATGGGATAGATGACGGCCATAAGCGGAAGATGATACAAGGCAAAGGAACTCATAAACAGGATGAAGCATATGAAAAATCCGATGATCACCTTGCGCCGCCACCGGATATATTGAAGAAAAAAATCCATATAGACTCCTATTCCACCAGATAGCCTACGCCGAATTTTGTGGTGATAAAATCATTCAGTCCCGCAGCATCCAGTTTTTTGCGCAGACGATTGACATTGACCGTCAGTGTATTATCATCCACAAAGCTGTCCGTTTCCCAAAGCCGCTCCATCAGTTTTTCCCGGCTCACTGTTCTCCCCTTTGACTCCATCAGGGCCAGCAACATCCGCT
>JAAYWX010000252.1 GCA_012516225.1 Clostridiales bacterium | reverse complement strand
GTGAAGCATAACGTATCCCGTGCGCAAGCTCCGTCCATTTGAACATTTGCTCCATGGCAAGTTTAGTCGCCCCGTAAGTATTCGTTGGGGCGAGAGGCTCGTTTTCCGATATCGGGATATTTTTCGGCTCGCCGTAAACGGCGGCGGTAGATGAGAAAACGATTTTGTCAATTTTGTGCGCGGCCATGCTTGACAGAAGAACTTGAGTTCCTCCGAGATTATTTCCATAGTATTTAAGGGGTCGGACATGCTTTCACCTACTATGGAGTAGGCGGCAAAATGTACAACGGCATCAATATTTTCCCGCTCAAAAATGCTGTCTACAAATGCCCTGTCGCGTATATCACCGATATAAAGAGCTGCGGCGGGATGGACGGCCTGTTTATGACCCGTTTCAAGATTATCCGCCACAACAACATCAAACCCGCTGTCAAAAAGTTCATATACGGTGTGGGAACCTATGTATCCGGCACCGCCCAATACCAGTATTTTGCCCATAACAACCTCCGGTTCGGCAGTATTTTAAATCCATGGTATGCCTGAGTAAAAGCGCAGGCCGAGGATTTCTGCGGCAGGGTATACTCCTTGCCGCGGCGCAGCTATTATACCCCAGATTTGAAAAATATGCAAAGGAAAGAAGATTTTAAGAGAAATTGCTTGAAGGGTATGTAGGATTGAACATAAAGACATAGTGTGATAGAATATATAGGTATAATATGGATAATAAAGTGATTTCTATATAAGAACGCATGAAGGGAGAACGGCATGACATCTGATATGGAGGGACTGTTCAAAGACCGTCTGCCTTTTTGGGGCAAACTTGACGAGAGGCAGAAGCTGGCGCTTGTAAACAGCACGTCTTTTGCGGTTTACGACAAGGGGCAGAACATCCACGGGAATACCGGAAAATGTACTGGGGCGATATTTATAAAAAGCGGGATTGTGCGCACATATATGCTCTCGGATGAAGGCAGGGAAATAACGCTTTACCGCCTTTACGAAGGTGATATTTGCATGCTGTCCGCTTCGTGCGTCCTTCAGACGATTACATTCGAAGTCTTTGTGGATGCGGAGGTTAAAAGCGAGCTGTATATTATAAACTCAGGTGTGTTTGCACAGCTTATGCAGGAAAACGTCTATGTGGAAAACTTTGCGTTAAGGACGGCGACAGAACGTTTTTCTGATGTTATGTGGGCAATGCAGCAGATACTATTTATGAGTTTTGACCGCAGGCTCGCGGTGTTTTTGCTTGATGAACTTGTAAAAGATGGCGGAGATACAGTAAAGCTGACTCAGGAGCAGATAGCTAAATATATGGGTTCTGCCCGTGAAGTCGTATCAAGAATGCTGAAATATTTTTCAGCAGAAAAAATAGTCGAGGTTTCGCGGGGAGAGATAAAAGTCCTCGACAAAGCCAGACTTAGGGCAATAGCCGGTTGAACCGCTGCACTCAAAAACAAAAGCGCCCCAAGGCATATGCCATGGGGCGCTTCCTATCTATGCGCCTTTTTGCAACGCATACGATAGGAGATTACCACTGTCTTAGTCGATGAAGATGTAGATCGTGGCAATGCTGGAGTCTGTCGAAGAAGCGGGAACCATGTAAACCGTATCGTTTGTAGTGTCGTAGGTCAGAGCATCAGCCTGGTCTGCGGTAATCTGGGATACAGTTGTCGTAGAACCGCTTGCGTCGCAGAGGAAGATTGCGCAGTTGCCGGAGAGGACGTAAGCTCCGTCAGAGCCGGCGTCAATGGTCATTACGCCGCTTGTGTAAGTGACATCAACCATTGATGTATGCTGGGTTCCTGTAATGCCTGTAAGTGCGGCACCGGAAGAAACAGCACCGTTGGAAGCGTAATCCTTAACGAAGTAGAGTGTGCCCTTGGTCAGAGCGTCATAGCTGCTTACAGTCTTGCCGGTTGCGCCGTTGACTATTGCAGAGTAGGTGTACAGCGGCGTGCCGTTGGAATCAAGAGATGTGGTAGCTACGCTTGTTATAAAGCTCTGGTCATAACCCGAGGCGGAAGATGTGGCGGATGAGCCTGTGCAGATGACGATCTGGGCATAAGTGTTGGTCGAATCCGCAAGGACATAAATCGTACCGCCTGCCGCATAAGACATAGCATTTGTTATACCCGTCTTAACGGTGTAGGTCTTTGTTGTGGAGTTGTAGTACATGAAGATGGTGCCGGAAGTTGCAACCTTGGAGGAAGTGTAAACGGGAGTGAGACCGTTCCATGTGTTGCCGGTTGCGGTGACAGCTCCGAGGAACTGAGCCCTGTTGCCGGTTACGACGAAGGATGTGTCGTCAGCGTCAAGAGCGCCGCTATCAAGACCCTGCGTCAGGTCGGTTGCATTGATGCTCTGATTTGCAGCGGCAGTCAGGTTGTATGTGCCGTCAGAGTTGAGAGCGTAGGTGTAGAAGATGCCAGCGCCGAGGTTACCGTCTGCTGAGGAGCCGGCTGTTGTGGAAGAAACGTTTGTCAGAGTTCCGCCGTTGGAAGCAGTCTTCTTAACAGTGATGACTTCCTGAGAACCATCCGACTTGACGACGGAAGCCTTGTATGTGGTTGTACCGAAAGATGTGCTTGTGTCAGTTGCGGCAACAAAGAAGGTGTTGCTTACGGTTGCATTAGCCGAAGGAGCAACGACATAGCAGATGTTTCCGCCGTTGTCAAGGTAGAAGGTGTATCCGTCTTTGCCGATGAGACCCTGGAGTTCGCCTATGGTATCATAGGCGGCAGGAGCGCCGGAAAGACCGGAGTCAGCATAGTTCTTTCCGCAGATTGTAACATAGAGTCCGTTTACGAAGGAAGAAATTTTGCCGGTGATGGATGCGGCCTTTTCAACATATACCTTGCCAGAAGCAGAGGTATAGTAAAGGATGACATCGTTCTTGGCAAGGCCGGAAGGATAGGAGATAAGGTCAGAAACCTTGGAGATTGAACCAACTGTAACAGTTGTGACGGAGCCGGCGGTTGTCACCGTAGGAGCGGTTGCAAGCTGCTCAACTGTCTTAACGGTTACGGAAACCTTGTCATACAGGTTGTCGGAGTCTGAATCGATGAACTGAACAACCGCGCCGGGAGTCGTGCAGTATCCCTTGATTATAGCTTCGTTGTTCGGAACAGTATCAGCAGTGGGCCATGATGTGGATGCCGCGCCGTCGTTGTAGTAGTAAGTAACGGCGGAGTCGGGCTGATACTTGATGTAGTCGCTGCTGGAAGCAGTGGTGAGGTTAGCATAGGAAGTACCATCTGTGCTGGTTGCAAGAACGGTGTCGGAAGCAACAAAGCTGCTGATGTTCTCTGTACCAAGCTTCCAGACATGTCCGGTTCTGCCGCCGACAGTAGCAGATTCCATTGTGAGAGTTGTATAAACATCTTCAGCTATCTGAGCGTAACTGTCGCCGTTGATGTCATGAGCCCCTGCTGCAGTAGTTGTGTAGCTCTCTGTGAGTTTGCTGTAAGTTACCTGGGGAACTTTTGTCAGAGCGTTGAAAACATAGAGCGCAGCTTCTTCACGGGTGGCCGCCTTGGCAAAATCTATTGCCTTGGAGCCGGAAAATACCTTGTACTTGTTTGCGGTTACCGCAACGTTGAGTTCCCAGCCCGGGCCAACGAACTCGTTTGCTTTACCGTATCCAGCGGCGCAGAGCATCATCTTTGCAAGTTGATAGCCTGTTACGTTGGCGGTGGGAGCAAATGTGCCGGCACCCATACCGTTGATTATTCCCTTGCTTACGCAGTAAGCAATGTAGGGAGCAGACCAGCGGTTAGCCGCGACATCTTTGAAGCCAGTGGCAGAAACGGAGAGCTTGGACGCTGTGGTGGGTCCGAGAACAGCGTAGGCAACCATTTTTGCCGCTTCTTCTCGGGTTATGCTTCCGGCAGGCTTAAATGTGCCGTCGGCATAGCCGTTGATTGCGCCGATGCCGGTCATGACACCGACTGCCTCTGAGTACTGAACGCTGGCATTGTCGCTGAAAGTCGCTGCGGAAGCAACGCCGAACAGTCCGAATACCATTGTCAGAACCAGTATGAGGCTGAGAGTCCTGTTCAGGGATTTCATACTTTGAAACTCCTCCTTAAAATATTACCCCTGTCGGGGCCGTTTTTGTATGTACAAACGCTTGATGATTTGGATATCCATGGCCAACCATCGAGCGAAGGCACCGGGATTATCTTTAATTTTTAAACACCTTCTTTTTTTGGTTTCGACGTTATGTTAACACACTGGATGCGAGAGGTCAATATTTGCAGGTTGCGTGTAATTAAACTGTAATATTGAGTCCTAAATGTGCCAACATCAGAAAATATTAACCCCTTTTCTATATTTGTCTAATTAAAAGAAAGTGCTTTAAATCATGATATTTTCCGGTTATTTTTTCTTCTTCTGCGCAATATATGCACGAGGTGAAATACGTTGAATTCTATATGGAGCGAAACCGTCAAAATAGATGAAAGACCTATTTTAGAAAAAGATTTAAGCGTTGATACTGCGGTTATAGGAGCTGGCAGGGTCGGAGTATTGACCGCTTTTCTTCTCCAGGAAAATGGGATTGAAACAGTTGTAATTGAAGCTGATAGGATAGGGGGAGGGCAGACCAAAAATACGACGGCAAAAATTACGGCTCAGCATGGAGTGACTTATGACCGTCTTATAAAAGATTTAGGCGAAAAAAAGGCTAAGCAGTATGCCTATGCCAATATGCAGGCGATAGAAGAATACGGCCGCATAATAAAAAAATATGGTTTGGAGTGTCAGTTTGAGGAACGTCCCGCTTATTTGTACACTAAATTAAGTCCCGAAATACTCAGGCAGGAAGCCGAAGCCGCAAGAAATCTTGGGATAGACGCACATTTTACAACAGAAACGGAACTGCCGTTCTCTATCGCAGGAGCTTTGAGATTCAACGGACAGGCGGTATTTCATCCACTTGAATTTTTAAAAGGATTGGCGGAAAGACTGACCGTTTACGAACATACCAAAGCTTTAAGCGTTCAAGATAACGAAATAATTACGGACAGAGGAAAAGTGAAAGCAAAGCACATTGTATTTGCAACGCATTTTCCTATTATCAATGTTCCTGGTTACTATTTTGCAAAAATGCACCAAGGAAGAAGCTATGTAATTGCCCTGGAAAATACGCCGCCTATGAAGGGAATGTATTACGGTATAGATCCGGATGGACTATCCTTCCGACCGGCAGATGAAATAATGCTTCTTGGCGGCGGAGGACACAAAACGGGTGAAAATTATCTTGGCGGGAAATATTCTATGCTAAGGGCGAAGGCTGCAGAATTTTGGCCGCAGAGCAGGGAAGCGGCGTGCTGGTCGGCACAGGACTGCATGACTCCGGACGGAAT
>JAAYWX010000251.1 GCA_012516225.1 Clostridiales bacterium | reverse complement strand
GCGTTCCCGCCATCGTTGTTTTCCTGAACAAGGTTGACCAAGTAGATGACCCCGAACTCCTTGAACTCGTCGAGATGGAAGTCCGCGAGCTCCTCTCCAACTACGATTTTCCCGGAGACGACATTCCTATTATCAAGGGTTCAGCTCTCAACGCTCTTTCCTGCGAGTCCAATGATCCCAATGCTCCTGAGTTTGCCTGCATAAAGGAACTTATGGACGCTGTCGATTCCTATATTCCCACTCCCGAGCGCAAGTCCGATATGCCTTTCCTTATGCCTGTGGAAGACGTCTTCACAATTACGGGACGCGGAACAGTTACTACCGGACGTGTTGAGCGCGGCCGCGTAAAGGTCGGCGATAAGGTTGAAATCGTCGGTCTGAAGCCCACCAAGGAAACCACCGTCACCGGCACCGAAATGTTCCACAAGACACTTGAGTATGCTGAAGCAGGCGACAACGTTGGTACTCTGCGCCGCGGGATTTCCAAGGGCGAAGTTGAGCGCGGACAAGTTCTTGCCGCTCCCGGCACCATTAAGCCTCACACAAAGTTTAAGGGACAGGTTTATGTTTTGACCAAGGAAGAAGGCGGACGTCACACACCCTTCTTCAACAATTACCGTCCCCAGTTCTATTTCCGCACAACTGACGTTACAGGTGTTATCACACTTCCTGAAGGCGTCGAGATGTGCATGCCCGGCGACAACATCGATATGAAAGTTGAGCTTATAATGCCTATCGCTATCGAGGAAGGACTCCGTTTCGCTATCCGTGAAGGCGGACGTACTGTCGGTTCAGGCGTTGTTATCGCTGTTGAAGCATAATTAGGCCATAAATTCAGCTCCCGCAGTTTTCTGCTCTGCGGGAGCTTTTTTATATGTTTTTTTTGCGCAGCCCGTGCATGAATCCGTCAAGCTCAAGCGAATGGATGTCTCCCCCTATGATTTCATTGCCTTTCACATACAATTCCGCAACAACGTTACCGCTATATCCGGTATAGTTTCTGACCGAGTATGTATATATAGTCACTTCCATTCCGCGGTATTTGGAAAGATCGTACCCTTGTTCAATCTGAAGCTGGTTGTACTTTTTATAGACATCTGAAAATTCTTTGGGAATTATTACGGTTTTTTCTTCGATAGGGTTCAAATCCACTTCCCACCCCAGACTTTCAAGAAACTTTATCCTGTCTTCATTCGTCTTAACTTTTACTCCTGCCGCCGAACTTGTGGAGTTTCCGCCTTTGCCTATCGCAAATATCAGTGCACAGAGAACGGCTGCCACTGCAATTATTACAAGCAAGGCTATTTTTCTGTTCCATTTAAGCGTAACGACCATACTAACCTCCCGTTGCCAAAACTGTTTTGTTTAGTGCCGTCTATTCCGTTTTTTCAATTTAATAAAGGATATTGTACCTAATAGTTTTTATTCATTTTTTTGCCTCAATATGCTATAATCACATAACATAATAACGGTTTTTATTATTATTTTTATTACCGGAGGAATTATGGGACTTCTGCGGATTGACAAAGTAATATGCGACAGCGGTATTGCCACAAGAAGCGAGGCAAAAAAGCTTATAGCTTCAGGAAGAGTGTATGCTGACGGGAAAAAGATAGCTTCCGCAGATACTAAAGTGGATGCAGAAAATTCTGGAATATGTGTGGATGGGCAGATAATAAACGGCAAAAAGCACAGATATTTTATAATGAATAAGCCGGAAGGCGTTTTATCAGCAACCGAGGACCGAATGCAGAAAACGGTGGTTGATCTTCTTCCGCCGGAACTGTCACGTCTCAATCTGTTCCCAGTAGGAAGACTTGATAAGGATACAACAGGGCTTATCATCCTTACAAATGACGGAGACTTCTGCCATGAAGTGACATCGCCGAAACATCATATCCAAAAGGTTTATGAGTTTACTGTTGAGGGCACTCTTTCAGAAGAGGACGTAGAGGCATTTAAACAGGGAATTATACTGAGGGACGGAACGAAATGTATGCCTGCGGTTCTTAAAATAGACAATGAAAATAAAAGCCACGGGTTTGCTGCGGTCTTTGAGGGAAAGTATCATCAGGTCAAGAGAATGCTCGCTTCAAGAGGAACTCCGGTTATTAAGCTTAAAAGAATATCGATAGGCGGACTTAAGCTAAACGAAAGTTTAAAGTATGGAGAGTACCAAGAAATGGATGAAAATGAGATAAAAATATTAGTTAACAAAAATGTTTCAATTTAGAAACAAATTACGATAAGAATTTACAATCATCGCCCATAAGTTTTGTAAACTTATAACATATACAAATTGGACTGATTAGTGGTATTATTCTATATATTGCTGTACTTGAAAAAGGTGCGGCATGGGCATTCTTGGAGGACAACAATTATGGCAAGTGTTACATTGAAAGGCATTGGAAAAACATATCCGGGCAATGTTGTGGCGGTTTCCGATTTCAACATGGATATTGAGGACAAGGAATTCGTTATTCTTGTAGGTCCATCCGGCTGCGGCAAATCCACAACTTTGAGAATGATAGCCGGACTGGAGGATATAACTGAGGGAAGTCTTTATATTGACGGCAGACTTGTCAATGATGTGCCTCCTAAGGACAGGGACATAGCAATGGTTTTCCAGAACTATGCTTTGTATCCTCATATGACGGTGTTTGAGAATATGTCCTTTGGGCTGAAAATTCGCAAAACGCCAAGAGATGAAATAAGGCGCAGAGTGACGGAAGCTGCAAAAATACTTGAAATTGAAAACCTGCTTGACAGAAAGCCGGCTGCTCTTTCAGGCGGGCAGCGCCAGCGTGTCGCCCTTGGAAGAGCCATAGTCCGCAATCCAAAGGTCTTTTTGCTGGACGAGCCTCTGTCCAATCTTGATGCCAAGCTGAGAACCACAATGCGCGCAGAGCTTGAAAAGCTTCACGCGAAACTGCAGACGACGTTTATTTACGTTACGCACGACCAGACGGAAGCAATGACGATGGGAACCCGTATAGTTGTCATGAAAGGCGGGATAGTCCAGCAAATTGCACCTCCTCAGGAACTTTTCGACAAGCCCTGCAACTTGTTTGTGGCAACTTTTATAGGCACACCCCAGATGAACACGGCAAATGCTTCTTTAAGCATATCCGACTCGTCTGTATACCTTGAATTCGGTGAAGGAGAAGCAAGAACACGCCTGCCTCTTCCGGAATGGAAGGGCAAAAAGCCGGAAGTTTTGGATTATATGGGCAGAGAGGTCATTTTTGGAATACGGCCGAACGACATCCATGCCGACTCGGACTACATAGCACAGCACCCGGAGCAGGTTGTAGAGGCAAATGTCGAGCTTGTCGAGCTTCTCGGCGCTGAAAGCAATGTATTTATAAATGTTTCTGGTGTTGAATTTGCCGCCGTTGTCGATTCAAAGATACGTCTGGAGTCCGGTAGCAAAATTAAAATTGCTTTTGATATGAATGCCGTACATATATTCGATGCAGATACCGAAAAGACAATTACAAATTGACATCGGATATTGTTTTTTGCTGTTATGTGCATAATGCACAACAATTTTGGGCTCGGTTGTTATGAATAAATCGTATATTTTTTAGCATTATTATGAAAAATAGCTATTTTATCTGCCTTCAAATCATTAAAATGGAGAATAACGCAGCAAGTATTTAAAAGAATTTACAAAAAATCCTCAAAAATATATTGAAAAAAGCAATAAAATAAGTTACTATGTAGAAAGTAGTTTTTATTGCTTTTTGGTAGGAGGAGCAATCATGTCAAGTAGGATTTT
>JAAYWX010000250.1 GCA_012516225.1 Clostridiales bacterium | reverse complement strand
TTGAAGCGCTCCTTTCAGATATGTCCGAAAGGAGCGCTTCAATCTCTGCAATTTCGGCTGTCAGCCGTACAATATCCGCCTTTGCACTTTCCGCACGCTTTGCATTTTCTTCGCTGCGCTGATGCGCCGCCGATTCCTCGTTCCGGAGCATCTGAACGGTTTTTTCCGTTTCTCCGAGAAGAAACTGCATTCTGGATGCTTCTTCCTCGCTCTTCCGAAGCAGTTCAAGAGCTTCCTTATGTTCAAATACCGCTGTCTGAAGTTCATATTTGGCGGAGCTTAACTCCCGAGATGCTTCCGTAAGCCGTGACTCGCACTCTTTCACCTTTGCCGTTAATTCTTCCAATCTACTTTGCTGTGCTTTAAGCTCGTTTGCACGAGATAAAATTCCCGCATTCTTTGCCGAACTGCCGCCTGTCATAGACCCGCCGGGATTTATAAGCTGCCCGTCAAGAGTAACTATCCTAAGCTGATTGTCATATTTTTTCGACATTGCAACCGCATCGCCAAGCGTTTCCGCAACAACGGTTCTCCCAAGAAGATTGGAGAAAATATCCTTAAATTTGGGATCAAATCGCACAAGTTCAAAAGCTGTTCCGAGGTATCCGTTTTCATTTTCCGGGCGGAGCTTCAGTTCGATGGCCTTTATGGTCGAAACCGGAAGAAAAGTAGCCCTGCCCGCATCTTTGCGCTTAAGCATCTCAATTGCCGCTTTTCCCTGTTCCTGCGTATCAACCACTATGCTCTGCATTGATGCTCCGAGAGCGGTTTCAATGGCAAGGGTATATCTGTCATCAGTTTTGACAAGACCGGCTACCGGACCATATATTCCTTTCAGGGTTCCGCGCTCCCGTTCACGCATGACCGTCTTTACAGCCAGCGAAAAACCGTCCAAGTCCTTTTCCATTTCCGCAAGCATGGAAACACGTGAGCTTACGGAGTTCATCTCTATAGTAAGTTTTGTTTTAAGTTCTTCAAGGTTTTTGACCTTGCTTTCCCGTCCATCCGCTTTCAGCGAATAGCCCTCTATGATATTTTCCAGTTCGTTTACTTTTTCTTGAGCCTCAGAACGATTTTTTTCAGCTTCCGCAAGCCGGGTTTTCAGTTCATCGCACAGGAGCAAAGCTTCTTCCATTTCGCGCTTTCTCTTTGCGTCGATCTCTTCCTGCTGTAAAAATGTATCTTCCAGCATTGACAAAACCGTACTGCACTGCGCCGCTAAAGCCTGCTTCTCGCTTTTGCTTGCGACAAGCTTTGACATTTCAAGCTTTGCGCCGTCCTCATTCTCGGAACTGCGGCTAAGCATATGAGAAATTCCTTTTGCCTGCCTTTCGATATTCTCAAGCTCGCTTTCAATTTCCCGTATACGTTCATGTCTTTGGGCTATCTGGTTTTCAAGTGCTCTCGCCCTTGTGCTCTGCTCTGCGATTTCCATATCAAGCTGTACTTCGCGCTCTAAATTGTGCTTCAAGCTGTTTTCCAGCACAGCTTTTTCACTTTCATATTCAGAGGCTGCAGCTTCCTGTTCCCCGAGGCTCCTTCTCAGCTCTTCGGCTTGAATGTCTGTTTCCCGCATCTTTTCCGAAAAGCTTTCCGAGGACTCATAAAGCTCACTGAGTTCTTTCTGTATGTTTGAAAGGTCGCTCTTGGCCTTTTCCCAGTCACCTCGGATTATTTTTGCCTTGTCGTGCAGCTTGTCCAAAGTTTCCATCCACATGGAAACCTCAAGAATACGCAGTTCATCTCTCAGCACAAGATATTTTTTTGCCGTTTCCGCCTGTTCTTTCAAAGGCTCTATCTGAATTTTAAGCTCATCGATTTTATCGTTTATCCTGACGAGGTTTTCTTCCGTATGCATAAGCTTCCGTTCGCTCTCGTCCTTGCGGTAGCGATAACGGGAAATGCCTGCTGCTTCTTCAAAAAGCTCACGTCTGTCGGAACTTTTGGCGGAAACAATTTCCGAAATTCTCCCCTGTCCTATGATTGAATAGCCGTCACGTCCAAGCCCTGTATCCATAAGCAGTTCGCTTATGTCTTTAAGTCTGACAGACTCGCGGTTTATGTAATATTCGCTCTCTCCGCTTCTATAATACCGTCTGGTTATCATAACTTCAGAGCTGTCGGGAGCAAAAATCCTTTGCGAGTTGTCTATTATAAGCGAAACTTGGGCAAAACCCATTTTCGGACGTTTTTCAGTCCCTCCGAAAATAACGTCCTCCATCTTTCCTCCTCGGAGTGCCTTGGTACGCTGCTCGCCCATAACCCATAGTATGGCATCCGAAATATTCGATTTCCCGCTTCCGTTCGGTCCGACTATCGCCGTTATGTCCTTTTCAAACGTCAACCGTGTTTTTTCCGGAAACGATTTGAACCCCTGTATTTCGAGTGCTTTAAGATACATATGCCACCTCTGTGTTAATATGCGGGAAAACGCAACTTTAAATATAGTTAGAAATTATATACCACTGCCGATATATTTGCAAGAAACCATCTCTGGTTTACATCAAAATTAAACTGCCTTTCTTTACATCTGCCTGACGCACCTTGAGGCTTTTTAAAGAAAACTCCCTGCACAGCGCATCAATATTTGCCCTGTGCTGACCGATCATAGCGGAAATATCTGCTCTGTTCACGCCGATTACGAGATTTTCTCCGTGCGCAGTATTTTTTATAAGCTCTCTTGCCCTGTCAAGCAGAATATGTGAACGCACAAGTTCGCCCAGTGCCGGGTGATATGCTCCGCCGGCTGCCGCCCCGCGGGACAATTCTTCAGTCGGGTTAAGTCCAAGGCGTATAACTGGTATCCCCGCCGCTTCAAACATAGGAACAATTAAGGCACACCAGTCTGCCGCTTCTTCTACTGTGTGTTCTTTATAAACTCCGCTCCTCCACATTTCAAACAGCGGCGTATCTTTCACGATAACTGTTGGATATATTCGCACACCGTCCGGTCGGAGCGATATTATGCGTTCCGCGGTTTCCTCCGTACGCTTTTTCGTATCTTGAGGGAGGCCTGTCATCATTTGAAGAATAAGTTCAAAACCTTCTTCCTTAACCAAATGTGAGGCTCTTTCTGTCTGTTCCGCGGTATGTCCGCGCCCGGATGCCTTCAAAACCTCGTTGCACATTGACTGCGCCCCAAGTTCAATAGTCCTTACTCCAAAACTTTTTAGTCTGGCAAGGGTTTGAGTGTCTATTGCGTCCGGCCGTGTGGAAAGACGCAGGGACGAAATGCTCCCATCACGCAAAAACGGCAAAGCCGCATTCAGGAGCTCATTCTGCTCACTGACGGGTATTGCCGTAAAACTGCCGCCGTAAAACGCCAGTTGAGTATTCGTATTTGGGGGTATTTTGCGAATGCCTTCCTTCACCGCACTTGCAACGGTTTCTGCCGTGGCGGGAACAAGGCTGCCGGATATTTTCCTTTGGTTGCAGAATACGCAGTCATTTGGGCAACCAAGGTGCGGAACAAATACCGGTATTATGTTCCGTTTAGCGGTCATTTCATAATCTCCTCAAGTCCATTTTTCGCGGCGCACTGTTCCGCTTCCTTTTTTGTGTGCCCGCTGCCTATACCGATAGGCTTATCGTTTAAAAGGACCTGCATCGTAAAGGTCTTTTTATGGTCAGGCCCGCTTTCCGAAATAAGCTCATAGCTTATAGTCTGGCCCGATCTTCGCTGTACATACTCCTGCAGAGCGGTTTTATAGTCGCTCATGGTGTGTATTTCTCCAACGTCAAGGTCAGCAAGTATGTATTTGTCGATAAATTTTTTTGCGGCTTCAATTCCTCCGTCAAGATACAAAGCGGCGATTATAGCCTCGACCGCATCGGCAAGGATGGATTCCCGCTGTCTGCCTCCGGTATGTTCTTCGCCCTTACCAAGCCTTATAAATTTCCCCAGTTCAAGAGTTTTTGCAACTTCATAAAGGCTCTGTTCGCAGACCAGTTCCGCGCGAAGACGTGTCATCTGCCCTTCCGGCATTTTCGGATACGACAAATACAGGTGGCTTGCCACCACCTGTCCAAGAACGGAATCTCCTAAAAACTCCAGCCGCTCATTGCTCATCAGTCCTGAGCCTTTATTTTCGTTTGCATAAGAACTATGGCTCAGGGCCGTGAGCAGGAGCGTCCTGTCTTTAAACTGGTATTCAAGTTTTCTTTCCAATTCATCCATAAGACGCCCCCTCTCCGGTTTTTTTTCGCACTGAAACGTCAGTCCTGGACATAACGGCTGACATATTCAACAAGGTCGCCAACCGTAACGATTTTCTTAAGCTCCTCATCGGATACTTCCGGAAGCGAAAATTCTTCCTCAAGCGCCATTGTAAGCTCAACAACATCACGGGAGTCCGCACCCAAATCGTCAACAAACGCTGTATCCATTGTGACAGCCTCAGGCTCAACCACGAACTGTTCACATATCAGTCTTTGGATTCTTTAAAATATCATAACCATCCATCTCCAATAATTTGCTGCTAAAAATGATAATATTCAGATACCGGTCACTTGTCAAGACTATTCTGCCTTTGAAATTGTCATTAAATCAATATTTTTAATTATTTCGTTTGCAACATCCGCGTTTACGAAATTAATTGCCTGCAAAATTGCGTTCTTCAGTGCCCTTGCGTCGGAAGAACCGTGTGCCTTAATTACCGGCTTTGAAATGCCGAGAAGCGCCGTCCCGCCGACTTCAGACGGATCTATCATCTTTTTAAACTCGGAAAAACGCTTTTTCATGGTCAAAGCCGCAACCTTGGAGCGCTTGTTTGCCGTTAAAATATCTTTTATGCCGCTCATTATGAACATTCCTGTGCCTTCTATGGTTTTCAGCATAATGTTGCCTGAAAAGCCGTCCGTCACAACGACATCGACAGTATTAAAGAATACATCTCTCGCTTCAATATTGCCGATAAAATTTATGTTTCCTTCTTGTCCTGCGGCTTTAAGCAGAGCAAAAGTTTCAGTCTGCAGTTCTCCTCCCTTCGTATCCTCGGCGCCAACGTTCAAAAGTCCAACTCTTGGATTCTCGCATCCCAAAATATTTTTTGCGTAAAACGAACCCATATATGCAAACTGCAGTAGATATTCCGGCGTACATTCCACGTTTGCGCCGCAGTCTATCAGCATGACGCCTCTCCCGCCGTTCGGCAGCACCGGTGCAAGAGCTGCACGTCTTATGCCGTTTACCCTCTTCACTATCAAGGTAGCTCCCGCAAGAAGCGCTCCTGTGCTGCCCGCCGATATGCAAGCATCACCTGTTCCATCCTTAAGAAGCTTAAGGGCAACCGACATCGAAGAATCTTTTTTCGTACGGAGGACTGTCGTCGGGTCGTCTTCCATGTGAACGACTTCCGTTGCGTTTACTATAGAAATCTTATTGCGAAGACTGTCCGCATTTTCATTTTTCAGACAAGTGTTTATAGCATCTTCCTTTCCGACAAGTATTATTTCCACTCCGAATTCTCGCACCGCCTCAACGGCACCTTTGATTATTTCGGCCGGAGCGTTGTCCCCTCCCATTGCATCCACTATTATCTTCATTATTCTACCTCCGCGGAATAGGCTCTGCCGCAGCCGCGGATGCGTCTGCAGCAATACTGAAATCAACCAAAAAAACCGCTTTGTTTCACTACCGCTATTGTATTAAGCGCGCGTGCGGAAATCTCAGCGTTTTTATTTTGTTTTCCTTTTATCTTTCTGTCAAGCGGTTCTATTATTCCAAAATTTATATTCATCGGCTGAAAATTGACAACCGACGTATCCGAAATATAAAGCGAAAGCGCACCTATTGCCGTTTCTCTCGGGAAGTTAAGAGGACTTGCCCCAAGAATGCGGGCGGCTGTTTCAATCCCCACTGTCATTCCAGATGCGCACGATTCAACATATCCTTCTACTCCTGTTATCTGTCCGGCAAAACTGATTCTTGGCTCCGATTTCAGACGGTAATATCTGTCCAGCAGTTTGGGCGAGTTTAAATATGTGTTGCGGTGCATAACGCCATAGCGCACAAATTCGGCGTTTCTTAAAGCCGGAATCATCGAAAATACCCTTTTCTGCTCAGAAAAAGTAAGGTGGGTTTGGAAACCGACGATATTGTATATCGTACCCGTCGCATTGTCGCGCCTGAGCTGAACCACCGCATAGCTTTCTTTTCCGCTGCGCGGGTCGACAAGCCCGACAGGCTTCAGCGGGCCGAATCTCAAAGTATCTTCCCCGCGCCTTGCCATTACCTCAACCGGCATACAGCCTTCAAAAACGCCTCCATCGTCAAATCCATGTATGTGAGCTTCCTTTGCGGTGCAAAGTTCCTTCCAAAAGGCAAGATATTCTTCCTTAGTCATCGGGCAGTTTATATAGTCTGCCGTTCCCTTGTCATACCTTGAAGCGTAAAAAGCGCTGTCCATATCCACGCTTTCAAGCGTAACTATAGGAGCTGCGGCGTCGTAAAAATTCAGAAATCCTACTCCTGAACACTTTTCCGCTATTTTTTCCGCAAGGGCCTCGCTTGTAAGCGGTCCGGTAGCTATTATAACTTCCCCTTCAGGGATATCAGAGGCTTCTTCGGAGATAACATCAATATTCGGATGGCCTTTTATCTTTGCGGTTATCAATGAGGAAAAACCTTCTCTGTCAACCGCAAGAGCTCCTCCCGCCGCTATGCGGTTGGCATCGGCACATTCCATTATCAACGAGCCAAGCTGACGGAGTTCTTCTTTCAAAAGCCCTACGGCATTTGTAAGCTCATTGCTGCGGAGGGAGTTTGAACACACAAGCTCCGCAAAATTTTCCGAAACATGCGCGGGGGTCATTTTCTTTGGCTTCATCTCAATAAGCCTTACCCGAATTCCCCGTTCGGCAAGCTGCCACGCCGCTTCGCACCCTGCAAGCCCCGCTCCTATTACA
>JAAYWX010000491.1 GCA_012516225.1 Clostridiales bacterium | reverse complement strand
GTACGGAAACTTTCAATTGACCATAATTCTATTTGCCATAAAAACTTAACTTAATGACATTGGTCCTTTGACTCACCTTTTTTTCATTTATGCTTTTGCTTTCTTTTTAGATAGATTCTTTATAGCTTCTACGAGAAGAACTATTGCCAATACAAACAATAGTATACCAAATACAACTAGTACAATTTGTCCGCTTGCAATATTGTTCTTTATTAGTAGAACCAATGCGCTCAATGTTACGGCAAACATAAATACCATAGGTATAGTAAACATTTTGTTGTTTTTGCCCAAGTTGCTCATCCAAACAGCAAGAGCCATCAAAGCTAAAGCTGATAACAATTGATTAGCTGAACCAAACAATGGCCATATAGCATCCCAACCCTTGAAGGATAGAATAGCAGCAAGTACAACTGTTATCAATGTAGCAACATAACGGTTTGTAAGTGGAGATTTTTTGTCTTCTTTTTGAAAGTCTTCAAAAAATTCCTGAAATACAAATCTTGCCAATCTAGTAGAAGTATCCAAACTTGTCATAGCAAAAGCTGAAACTGCCAATGCAGCAAAGCTTGTACCAGTTGCAACAGGTATTCCAAAGCTTGCCATGAAGTTTCCTACACCATGAGAGAATACATTTACAGGTCCTCCATCGCCAAGAAGATTTGACAATTCTCCGTGGCTTATATATCCTGCAGTTATGATTGCTACTATTGCCACAACACATTCTATAAGCATTCCGCCATATCCTATAAGTTTTGCGTCACTTTCTTTATCCAATTGTTTTGAAGTGGTTCCAGAACCAACTAGAGAGTGAAAACCAGATATTGCTCCACAAGCTACGGTTACAAATAGCATAGGGAATAATGGAGTATTATCTACATTGAATCCAACAAATGGATTTAATTGCAAACTAGGATGTGTAACGAAAATTCCAATGATTGCTCCTATAACCAACGCATATAGCAAAAATGAACTTAGATAATCTCTAGGCTGCAACAATATCCATACAGGAACTACACTTGCAACGAAAACATATGCAAGTAGTATGAAAATCCAAGCAGTTTTTGAAAGTACAAGTGGGAATACCATTCCTAGCCATATACACAAGAACAACAATATAACGCCGATTACTGTACTGATTCCTAGTGGAACATTTTTTCTGTATACAAAGAATCCAAACAATATAGCTAGTACTATGAATAATAATGATGAAGTAGCTGCAGAAGGAACACTTACAAAAGTATTAGCTGTGATATTTGTAAATGCAGCAATGATGAGTAGTAGTGTCAACCAAGCAAAAATTGAAAACAATCGCTTACCTTTTTTACCCATATTTGCTCCTATTATTTCACCTATAGATTTTCCGCCATGTCTTATAGAAGCAAAAATAGAACCAAAATCATGTACTCCTCCAAAAAATATACCACCTATTACAATCCAAAGCATAACAGGTGCCCATCCAAATATTGCAGCTTGAACAGGTCCTACTATTGGTCCTGCACCAGCTATGGATGAAAAGTGATGTCCTAGTAGCACTGGAGCTTTAGCTGGAACATAGTCAACTCCATCCTCTTTTGTATGAGCAGGAGTTTCAGTTTTATCACTTACTCCCCACTGGTTTGCCAAATAACTTCCATAGGTCTTGTAAGCGATATAAAATAAAACAATTCCTATAATGACTAACCATACAGCATTCATTTAATC
>JAAYWX010000249.1 GCA_012516225.1 Clostridiales bacterium | reverse complement strand
TCCTTGCTAAGCGTAAGTTGAAGCTTTGTCCGGAACAGAATGGAATCATCGACAATAAGAACGCGGATCGGCATCGGCAACCATCACCTTCCCTGATGATAAAAAACATATCTCTATATTATCCTGGTTTTTACGAGAATTACAAGCCTTAAAATCTATAATTTACTCTAAAAATAAAAATTATAAACGTGTAGAACAAAGGAACGATAAATATGCTTGAAATCCTATAATACCTATAGTACAATGAAATAATAGGCGAGCAAGTAAGGAGGCATTTTTGGTGAAAATATCGACAAAAGGCCGGTACGCTCTTAGAATTATGGTCGATCTTGCTCAGCAGAAGACTAATGATTTCATTCCGCTGAGAGATGTCTCCGAGCGTCAGGATATATCGGAAAAATATGCCGAAATGATAGTGGGCCTTCTCGGCAAAGCCGGGCTTGTTTTCAGTTCGAGAGGAAAAGGCGGCGGATACAAGCTGGGAAAGCCGGCGGACAGGCTTACGGTTGGAGCAGTCCTTAAAGCAGTTGAAGGTAGTCTTGCACCCGTTTCCTGCCTTGAAATGCCTGAAAACATCTGCCCTCGTGCCTGTGAATGTGCGACTCTCCCTATGTGGCGGGAGCTGGAAAAGCGTATAGATGATTTTCTTGAAAGCGTTACAGTTGCGGATCTTGCCCTGCAGACAAGCGTTTCGGGCAAAAACTTCTGCGTTTAAAGCCCGGGGGTTAAAAGATTTTTGCAACTGCAAATAATTTCCGTTTAACCCCAATGGTGGGTTGCGGCAAATATGGTTTTGTCTTATAATGAACTCTAAGCTCGGACAAGAGTTGAGAACAATAATATCGATGGGAGGAAAAAATATGTGCGATAACCACAGCCATGCTCATGTCCACGACCATGCAGGCGGAAGCTGCTGCTGCCATGGAGAGCACAAAGTGCAGAGCGCCGATGAAAACATAGCTCTTCTGAATTATATGGCCGAACATAACAAACATCACGCCGAAGACCTTCATGAGCTTTACCATACTCTTGAAAATTCGGGAAAGACGGAAGCGGCGGCGCTTGTCGGAGAAGCCCTGCGGCTTTACGCTCAGGGAAATGAAAAGCTTGACGGGGCGCTGAAGCTTTTGGGAGGCGATTAAAGATGTGCCTTTCAAGCGCCTATGAAATAGGGAATGACGGAGAAAAGCTTATCTGTGATCGTGTTGTAAACGTAAATGTTGAAGGCGGCAGCGTCAGGCTGACGACGCTCCTTGGCACTGAAAAGGTTGTTGAAGGAAAAATTAAGAGCATTGACCTAAACAGCAACATTATAAGAATTGAAAAGGAATAATTTTTTCTTATTTTTGTGCGAAACTGCAAGGACTTTTTGGCTTTCGGCGGGCTAAGTTCCTGCAGTTTTTGCTTTCAAGCCTGAAAAATTTTTGGCGGATATTTTTCAGGGTGGTTTTTGCCGCCGTATCTCATGGCGAATACTGATTTTATATGCGGCGGCTTCCGATAATCTGAGCTTAATAATTTAAAAATATCTTGACAAATTCCTGTAAGTGATTCATAGTATATAGTATAGAGC
>JAAYWX010000248.1 GCA_012516225.1 Clostridiales bacterium | reverse complement strand
TGGCATATGGGGATAACGGAAAAGGCGAAAAAAACGAAGATGCCATTAAACGTGCGGTTGCAATTGCACAAAGCTCCGATTTTGTTGAAAATATGCCTGAAGGATATGATTCCGAAATTGCGCAGGGCGGCACCAATGTTTCGGGAGGTCAGCGTCAAAGACTGTGTATTGCACGAGCCGTATGCCGCGACCCTGAGATATTTATATTTGACGATTCGTTTTCCGCGCTGGACTTCAAAACGGACAGAAATCTCCGTTCGGCATTGAAGCGTGAGCTTGCGGGCAAAACATCCGTCATTGTCGCCCAGCGAATAGGCACAATACGGGATGCGGACACTATCGTTGTCCTTGAAAAAGGCGAGGTTGTTGGTATGGGAACTCACAGCGAACTGATGAAATCTTGTGAAGTCTACAGAGAAATCGCCCTTTCACAGCTTTCGGAGGAGGAGCTTGCAAATGGATAGCACAAGAAGACCCAATATGCCGCGCAGAGGTCCGATGGCTTTTGCCAACGGTCCGTCATTTGAAAAGCCCAAGAATTTCAAGTCCACATTTTCCCGGTTTGAGGGATTCTGCAAACCCTACGCCTTTCCCATCATATCTGCTTTTCTCCTGTCAGCAGCCGGAGCCGTTTTTACAATTATGGGTCCTGGCAAACTTCAGAAAATTACGGAGCTTATCATAAGCGGGATAATGACTGGCATTGATCTTGAGAGAGTCGGAAAAATTGCCCTGACTCTTGCCGTTATGTACGGTATCGGCGCTCTGTGCTCCTATACGCAGGGCTTTATAATGGCTACTGTCACGCAGAAGCTTACAAAATCCATGCGCTCCCAGATAAGCGGAAAAATAAACCGCCTTCCGCTGAAATATTTCGATAGTGTGAGTTTCGGAGATGTTCTGAGCCGTGTTACCAACGACGTCGACACCATAGGCCAGACTTTGAATATGAGCGTTGGACAGCTTACAAATGCGCTTACTCTGTTTCTCGGTTCGCTTATCATGATGCTTTCCACAAACGTCACTTTGACGCTCGCCGCAATCGTATCAACCGTTATCGGCTTTTCTTTGATGATGGTTATTCTTGGTCGTTCCCAGAAATACTTTAAGCGTCAGCAACAAGAACTCGGAAAAATCAACGGTCATATTGAGGAAGTCTATTCCGGGCTGACAATTGTACGCGCCTTCAACGGTGAAGAACAGTCGGCAATGAAATTTAAAGAGATGAATAATAAGCTCTATGACAGTGCATGGAAATCCCAGTTTGTTTCCGGATTTATGATGCCGCTTATGAATTTTATCGGCAATTTCGGATATGTCTCCGTATGCGTCATCGGTGCTGCCCTTGTAATGGACGGAAAAATGACTTTCGACGTTATAGTTGCTTTTATGATTTACATTCGTCTGTTTACCCAGCCTCTTTCACAGCTTGCCCAGTCTATGACAACTCTCCAGTCCACTGCAGCAGCCGCGGAGCGAGTGTTTGAATTTCTTGACGAAGAGGAGCTTTCTCCTGAAAAGGAAGGTGCGGTAACACGCCACATTTCGCAGGGTGAGGTGGAATTCCGCGATTTGAAGTTCAGCTATACTCCGGATCGTCAGATAATCAAGGACTTTACAGCTCATGCGTCGCGCGGACAGAAAGTGGCCATAGTCGGCCCTACAGGAAGCGGAAAAACCACTATAGTAAATCTTCTCATGCGTTTCTATGAGCTTGACGACGGTGAGATACTGATAGACGGCATACCCACGACGCAGATGACAAGGCAGTGCGTACATGACCAGTTCTGCATGGTTCTTCAGGACACTTGGCTTTTTGAAGGGACTATAAGAGAAAATATTGTTTTCAGCAAGGAAAATGTTTCAGACGAAGAAGTTGAACGGGCCTGCAGGGCCGTCGGGCTTGACCATTATATCAGGACTCTGCCGGACGGATACAATACAGTTCTCGGCGACAACACAAGCCTTTCAGCCGGTCAGCGCCAGCTTCTTACAATTGCCCGCGCCATTATAGAAAACGCCCCCCTGCTGATTCTGGATGAAGCGACAAGCTCCGTTGATACCCGTACCGAGATTCAGATACAGCGTGCTATGGAGAAGCTCACTGAAGGCAGAACATCTTTTATAATTGCCCACAGACTGTCTACCATAAAAAGCGCCGATCTTATCCTTGTAATGCGGGATGGCTGCATAATAGAACGCGGTACACATAAAGAGCTTCTGGAAAAAGGCGGATTCTATGCTGAACTTTATAACAGTCAGTTTGACAACAACATAGCATAGTTACTGCTGTTAGCAGCTTATGAATGACAAATAAAAAATATATTCGTGCAACAGTTTTGCCAAAGGAAGATAAGCATGAAACAAAAATTTGCAAAGTTCATGTACGGGCGTTACGGAATGGATAGCCTGTCAAAGTTTTTGACATACCTGGCTCTTATCCTCATAATCGTTTCTGCGTTTTTGCGGCCTTACACAAAGATTGTGTTCTTTGTCCTTTCCGTTCTCTGCCTGTTTCTTACCTATTTCCGTTGTTTCTCCAAAGATGTTCCCAAGCGCCGGGCGGAGAACGTGAAATATCTTGCGTTTAGGCGCCGTATAACGGATTGGTTCATGCTCCGCCGCGATATGTGGAAGCAGCGAAAGGACTATAAATTTTTCAAATGTCCTTCCTGCAAAGCCTTGCTTCGAGTTCCGAAAGGAAAAGGCCGGATCAGAGTCGTATGCAAAAAATGCGGAACGGCATTCGAGAGAAAAACCTGATTGGGGGGATTGCGAGTGTTCGGCTATGTAGTCGCAAACACTGCGATTTTGTCGGAGGAAGATAAAGACCGCTATAAAGCGGTCTATTGCGGCTTGTGCCATACCCTGAAAGAGCGCTATAGTCAGCTCGGACGCATGACGCTGAATTATGATATGACCTTTCTTATACTTGTTCTTAATTCGCTGTATGAGCCCGAACTTTATGAATGTAAAGAGCGCTGCATAGCTCATCCTGCTTCCCTCCACCGCTGTCTTATAACTGAAATTACTGAATACGCAGCAGATATGAACATAGCGCTTGCATATCTGAACCAGCTTGACAACTGGCGCGATGACAAAAATTTAATCAGTCTTATATATGCCAGAATGCTGGGAAAAAAGTACAGGTCAATTGCGGAGCAATATCCCCGCCAGTGCGGTGCTATGGAAAGCTGTATTAAAGCCCTCTCTGAAATTGAGGCTTCCGGAAACTGCGGTCCAGATGCCGGTGCAAAATGCTTCGGCGATATGATGGGGGAAATTTTCGTCCTGCGTGAGGACAGGTGGTCCTCTTATCTTAGATCTATGGCCCACTGTCTTGGAGAATTTATTTACGTTATGGACGCGGTTGTCGATCTGGACAAAGATATACGAAGAAAACGCTACAATCCTCTCTCAGAGTTAAAACAAGCAGGGCGCAGCGACAGCTATTTTAAAGATATATTGACAATGCTTATTGGAAATTGTACGATGGAGTTTGAAAAACTCCCGCTGGTAGACGATGTGCCTATCATGCGGAACATACTGTGCTCGGGTGTGTGGACAAAATATGAGCTTGAACAGACTAAAAAAAGTAAAAGAAGAAAGGCAAAAAGGAGCTAAACGCCTATGATATCCGACCCTTACAAAGTACTTGGCGTTTCTCCCAATGCCAGTGACGAAGAGATTAAAAGGGCTTATCGCGCTCTCGCTAAAAAATATCATCCGGATATGAACCCCGGTGACAAAGAGGCGGAGCGTAAGATGAACGAAATCAACGCCGCCTATGACCAGATAAAAAATTCGCAGCAGAGCGCGGGCGGCTTTGGCGGATTTGGTTCCCGCGCAAAATACGGTACCGGTTCCGGCGGATCCTATGCAGGAACTGATGAAGACTCCACCGCTCTGCGCGCTGCGCTTAACTATATCAGAACAAGCCATTTCCATGAAGCGCTCAACGCCCTTTCCGGTGTACCGCAGAGCGAACGCGGAGGCCGCTGGTACTATTTGAGCGCACTTGCCAATTACGGTCTTGGTAACAGGATCGTCGCACTGGAACATGCCGAAACCGCCGTAAAATTTGATCCATCCAATTGGGAGTATCGCAGTCTTTTGAATGAAATCCAGCAAGGCGGCAGCTTTTATCAAACTTACAGCCAAGGCTTTCCTTCCGCCAGCTTCGGCGGCAATCTCTGTCTGGGGCTGTGCCTTGCAAATCTTCTGTGCCGCCTTTGCCCTTGCTACTATTGTTGAAAAGCCTCACAGCATATTTTTATATCACTTCGGTTCGGAAACTTAAAAAAATAAGGCAGACAGCAAAAATGCCGTCTGCCTTATTTTTATTTCAACTTTGTTTATCTGCTCCACTTGTCAGCAAGCTGGTCCACCTGATCGGCAAACTTTGCAAGTTCCTTATTTGCCATGCCTTCACAACTTCTTGCGACACGCATAAGTTTTTCGCACGCAGACATAAGCCTTGTAAATACTTTGACAGCACGCTCGTCACGCTGCTGGCGCTGTTCTTTCTTTTCAACCCGTATGCCCTCGGTTTTAATTACAGCCTCTCCTGTGATAAGGTCATAGCTTGTACCGCTGAACGGCACAACAGTTTCAAGCGAAAACTGTTCTCTAAGCGTCTGTGCAAAATTTAAGGCAACACTGTCCTCTCCGTGGTTTATAAATACTATCTGCGGTTTTTTCTCAAACCCGCTCACCCAGTCAAGTAGTCCCGCCTTATCCGCGTGGCCGCTCATTCCAGGTATGGATGCAATCTCTGCTTCCACCGCGATAGTTTCGCCGAACAGCCTGACTTCCTTTGCTCCGTCAAGCAGTGCCCTTCCAAGTGTCCCGTTTGCCTGATATCCCGCAAATACAACTGTGCTTTCTTTTTTCCAAAGATTGTGTTTTAAATGATGGCGGATCCGTCCCGCTTCGCACATTCCCGATGCGGAAATAATTACTTTTGGGGTTTCATCAAAGTTAATCGCCTTCGACTCGTCCGCCGATACTGATATTTTCAGATCGGGAAAAACAAGCGGGTTTATCCCTTTGCTGAACAGTTCCCGCATATTTTCATTAAAAGCCATGGGATCGCTTTGCAGGAATATTGCTGTTGCCTCATTCGCAAGCGGGCTGTCCACATACACTGGAAAACCGTCATGCCCTTTCACAAGTCCTTCGGTTTTTATTCGCCGCAGCAAATCAAGCACTTCCTGTGTCCTGCCGACCGCAAAGGCGGGAATAACGACATTGCCTCCCCTGTCAAATGTCGCTGAAGGCAGTCTGCCAGAATGGGCGCGGGGTCTACCGCTTCCTCATGGTATCTGTCTCCATATGTTGACTCTATCACAAGATAATCCGCTTCCGATATCTTTTTCGGGCTGTTCAAAAACGGACGGTTTTTATTGCCGACATCTCCGCTGAAAACTATTTTTTTGGTGGTTGTGCCTTCGGTTATCCATAACTCTATACTTGCCGAGCCAAGAAGATGCCCTATATCGTTAAAACGTATGCTGACGTTTTCACAAATCTGCTTCATTTCGTTGTATTTGCATTTGTGCATTCTTTTAACTGCGCACTGAGCATCATTTATAGTATACATAGGCTCATATGGCGGCATTCCTGAGCGTTTTGCCTTGCGGTTCCGCCATTCAGCTTCAAATTCCTGTATGTGGGCGGCGTCCAGAAGCATAATTTCGCATAGATGCACGGTTTCCTCTGTCGCATAAATCTTACCCTGAAATCCTTCTTTGCATAGGAGCGGTATTTTCCCCGAATGGTCAATATGAGCATGTGTAACAAGTACGCAATCTATATTGGAAGGGTTCACTGGCAGATCCTGGTTGACAAAAATATCTGCCCCTTGCTCCATACCGCAGTCTATAAGGATGTTTCTGCCCATCGTCTCAACAAGAGTGCAGCTGCCGGTTACCTCATGCGTGGCTCCCAAAAAAGTAATTCTCATCTTTCTTCCTCCGTTTCGCGGCCTTATTTCAAATTTTCCATACTCGGTATAGAACAAAAAACACAAGAAAAATATGGTTATTGATATTTTATCACAATTTTCGGCTACTTTGAAGCAAAATATATTATGTGAAAAATTTTTTTACTTTGGGATTTCTGTAATTATACTGGATTTTCCCCTCAAAACATGGTATAATGACAGAAATCTAATTTTTAGTTAAGGTTTTCTGTCATAAACACATTCGGTCAGAAAGGAAATACTTATGTTAGAACTGGAAAATATAAGTTTCAGCGCCGACGGAAAAAAAATTCTGAAAGATATAAATCTCAGCATTGATTCAGGAAAATTTATCGCAATTACGGGCCCCAATGGTTCGGGAAAGTCCACACTTGCGAAAATCATAATGGGAATCGAAAAACCTGACAGCGGCCGGATACTCTTTGATGGAGAAGATATCACAGATTACAGCATAGACCAGCGTGCAAGGATGGGTATAAGTTTCGGTTTCCAGCAGCCTGTACGCTTCAAAGGCATAACTGTTCATGATCTTCTTAATCTTTCCGCAAGAAAGAAATTCTCAATAAACGAAGCCTGTGAGATTCTTTCCACCGTAGGGCTTTGCGCCAATTCATATGTGGACCGCGAAGTCAATTCTTCACTTTCCGGTGGTGAACTGAAGCGTATCGAAATTGCTTCGGTCATCACCAGAAACTCCAAGCTTACAATCTTTGACGAACCGGAAGCCGGTATTGATCTTTGGAGCTTCAACAATCTTATTAAAGTCTTTAACAACATGAGAAATAAGCTTGAGGGAAGCATAATAGTGATTTCGCATCAAGAGCGCATCCTTAACATAGCCGATGAAATCATTCTCTTGACTGACGGCGCTATCTAAAAGACAATTCCGCACGGGGAACCGCTGGAATCCTTTATAGATATGCAGGCCTGCCGCAAAATGTAAGGAGGTTGTCTAATGGAAAAATTTGTTCTGGATAAAATGGATTCCGCACTTTTAAAATCCATCGCGGACTTGAACGACATCCCCACCGGCGCTTTTTCCCTGCGCAAAAACGGCCAGCCCGTCAAAGTAAATACCACTCCTAATATAAATATACTGCGCAAGCAGGATAAACCGGGTATAGACATCTATGTCCGCGCCGACACCAAGGGAGAAACCGTCCATATTCCCGTTGTAATTACCGAAAGCGGTATAACGGACGTCGTTTACAACGATTTTTACATCGGCAAAAATGCAGATGTCATCATAAATGCCGGTTGCGGAATACACAACGACGGCTGTAGCGACACTCATCACAACGGAATACATCGTTTCTTCCTTGATGAAGGCGCAAAGGTTTTGTATGTGGAAAGACATTACGGCGAAGGCGACGGAGAAGGCAAGCGCGTTTTAGACCCTGTTACCGAAGTTTATCTTGGCAAAAATGCCGGTCTTGAAATGCAGTCCACCCAGATAAAGGGAGTCGATTCCACAGTCCGTACGACAAAGGGTGAACTTGGTGACGGTGCAAGTTTTGTTGTCACAGAAAAAATTATGACACATGGTCATCAGGTTGCGGAAACAAATTTTGATGTCAATCTTAACGGTCTTGATTCCAGCGTACATGTTACATCCCGTTCGATAGCTACGGAAAATTCCGTTCAAAGATTTAATTCCAGAGTTTACGGAAATAACAAATGTTTCGGACATGTAGAATGCGATGCGATTATAAAAGACAACGGCAAAGTAATTTCCACTCCGGAAATAACCGCCAACTGTGTAGACGCAAACCTTATACATGAGGCGGCTATCGGAAAAATCGCGGGAGAGCAGATTATAAAACTAATGACGCTCGGTCTTACCGAAAGTGAAGCGGAAGCAGAAATTATAAACGGATTCCTCAAATAATCTATGAGTTTCCGTTTTTTTGAGGAAATATAAAATGACAGTTATTTATGAACCGACGAGAGTATGCTCGCGCAAAATAATCGTTAGTGCTGAGGACGGCATTATAACGGAAGCCAAAATCATAGGCGGCTGCAGCGGTAATACACAGGGAATATGCAGACTCGTAACCGGCATGAAAATTGAGGATGCTGTTTCCCGCCTCAGTGGAATTGACTGCGGAGGAAAAGGTACCTCCTGCCCTGACCAGCTCTCAATTGCCTTACGGCGGCTTTTGCGTTCAGGAAATAGTTCCGACTCCGTTGTTTAAGCCGTATATATTATAACCCCCCGACGTTAGTTAACGTCGGGGGGTTATAATGGTTCCCGTTACAACCAGCTTTCTTCAATTTCGTGTCTTTTGGCGCGTTTCATAAGTGAGATGAAAGTTTCCCTCAACGGTGCATCGTTATAAAGGACATCATAAGTTGCCTCTGTAATCGGCATTTCAACTCCACATTTCTTTGCCATGGAATATCCCGAAGCTGCCGCATAATAGCCTTCTACAACTGCTCCCACCTGCTTCATAGCTTCCCGCGGCGGTATTCCTGCCCCTATGAGCAATCCTGCCCTGCGATTTCTTGAATGTTGGGACGTACATGTAACTATAAGGTCACCCATTCCGGTAAGTCCGGCAAAAGTTTCCTTTCTGCCTCCCATCTTTTCGCCTACTCTTGCTATTTCAGTCAACCCACGGGTCATAAGCATTGCTTTTGTATTGTCGCCGAAACCCATACCATCGCAGCAACCGGCACAAAGAGCAATTACGTTTTTCAGCGCCGCGCCGAGTTCCACTCCAATTATGTCACTTGACGTATAAACTCTGAAACGTTCGTTCATAAAAAGATCCTGAACCCATTCCGCAGCCGAAATATCCGGACAGGCCGAAACGCAGGCGGTCGGTATCCGCCTCCCTACTTCCTCAGCGTGGGAAGGCCCGGACAAAGCCACAACCGTATTGGAACCGCCGGTTTCTTCGGCGATTATCTGCGACATTCTCATAGAAG
>JAAYWX010000247.1 GCA_012516225.1 Clostridiales bacterium | reverse complement strand
TCTCCGCTATGTATCCGAGTGTCGCCCCTGGGGAAAATGGCTTTTCCATTTCTAAGTATGGAAGCAACGACACATTCAGAAGGCAGCGAAATCTCTTTTATATAACTTCCATCCCACCGGCTGCCTTCCTTGACATCAGCTTCAACAAGAACCATGGCCCCGCGGTCAAAAGCCTGCACAATTTTGCAAATCTCCCTATCAAATTCAAATTCTATAAGGTTTGCTATTACATCCGTACTGCAGACAGTTTTGTCCACGCCCAATGCTTTAAACATTTCAATGTTTTTTGGATTGTTGATTCTGGCAATAGATTTGCAAATATTAAACCCCTTTCTTGCTATCTGGCATGCAACGAGATTTTCCTCGTCCTTTCCCGTAACTGCCGCTATTATACCGGCCCTTTTTATATCGGCATCATTCAAAACATCTGGATCAGTTCCATCCCCACATATTATATCGGCATCGATATCCTCAGCTATTTTTTTGCAGATACCTTCATCTTTTTCAATAAGGGTAACTTCATAACCGCGTTCTTTCAGCGTTTTCAGAAGATTGTACCCTATTTTGCCACCGCCTATAATTATAGATTTCATTTTGTTTCCCTCTCAATTTTGCTCCTTAAGACGTAAGAAATTAACTCTGTTGGATTAATTGCTTCAATCTCAAGAATTTTATATACGCTTTTTTTATTGGGATTATTGACCATTGCAATAACATGCGGGACACTAAAAATATTCTTTGCAACGAGAGATACAGTAATATTTAGGTTGTCATCAGAAGCCGAAGCAATAAGATAGTCGGCCCGGCCGATTCCTGCGTCTTTTAAAATACCGTAGTCATATTCGATTCCTTTTACGGTAATTCCATTGAATCCATTTCCGAGCTCTTCAAGTTTTTTTGCCTCACGGTCAACAACCGAAACATTGTGCCCCGCATCTGAAAGCTCATTAGCAAGTACACATCCCAACTTTCCGCAGCCTATAATGATAATATACATAACCCCTTCTCCCATCTCCGTTATAGGATTTATTTCTGATATTAATGTTCTCAGTCCGTTTCGTCACCGAAACAAAACATATGCACATCTTCCGTCATAGTGCATATGCGCTCAAGATTTTTGCAGGCAGGCCGATATGTGGGGTCAAGCGCATATGCCGCTCTGTAATGTCGGCGTGCCATATTTGTGTTTCCGTGCAGTTCAAACCATATGCCGAGCAAATTGTGTGGCTGAGGCGCATCCGGATCCACCTGCATAGCTTCAATTATGATCTCATATGCTCTCTTTAAGTCACCGATACGGAGGCTATCGGTCGCCATAAAAATATATCGGTCAAATATACCGTTTGAAATTTTGGAGTTATTCACTTTATTCCGCCTCCCAGACTTTAATAATAGTCCATAAAAAATTAAATTTGTGTGATACTTTTGCGTTCTTGTATAAGTTTTTTGTTATGAAAAAAAGGAAACCGAAACGGTTTCCTTTTTAATTCCATATATCATTCCATGTCAGTCAGAGTTCATTCATCTGCAAGGCGATAACCTACTCCTATTTCCGTTATAATAT